>NZ_JAEQCB010000129.1:0-14900 GCF_020738785.1 Microcoleus sp. PH2017_05_CCC_O_A
GGTAACTGTCGATCGACTCCGCCGCGCGATCGCACGCTGCTGAGGGCCAAGTCAACGCATTCTTGCAGCGTCAGCGATTCTACATTCCATTTAACTCGCCCGCTTTCTAAGTGAGAAAGTGTTAAGAAATCCTGGACGAGTTTCCGCATTCGATCGGCATCTCCGAGGGCTGTTTCTAACATGATTTGCCGCAATTCTTGGGGCATATCTGGCTCGGAGTTCAAACTTTCTAGACACACTTGAATGGTAGAAAGTGGGGTGCGGAGTTCGTGGCCTGTGATGGCAATTAGATTGCTGCGAGTGCGGTCTAATGCTTCTAATTGTTGGTTGAGTTCTTCTAAGTGAGCGTAGGTTTCGGCTTGAATTAAGGCTGCTCCGAGTTGGGTGGCGATCGCCTCTACGAGAGCAATTTCGTCTTCTTCCCAAGGCGAAGTCGATCGGCATTGGTGCATTTCCACCATGCCCAAAACCCGCCCTTGATAAAGCACCGGCACTATTAACCAAGAGACAATCTGCCAATTTTTGACAATTTCGCCCAGGGATTTTGTATTGACAATCTGCGGGTGTTGTGCTGTCTCTTGGATGTAAACTCGCTCTTGTCGCGCTACCGCGTCCCGAAATATGGGATTTTCCTGCAACGGCCAAGTCTCGTTTAGCACAGAAGTAGCGCCGGCACGCAAAAATTCGCGATCGATTTTGACCGCCGCATCTGCTGCTTTGCACCGATAAATCAAACAGCGGCTTGCTGACAGGGCTGTTCCCAGTTCAGAGACTGCGACTTCGACGATTTCTTGCGGGTTGAGAGACTGCCGCATTGCCGTTGTAATTAAGTTGATCAGGCGTTCTTTGCGTTCTTGGGCGGCGATCGCGCTGTATGCTTTCAGAAGTTTGTGCTGACCTGATTGCAAGTAGGTGACTAAGCGTTCGGCAAAAGCGTCGCTCAATTTGGGATTGGGAATTCTTGAGTTTTTTGACGCACTTTTCGCTGGTTTTGCCGCTTTGTCTGCGGCGGATTTCCGCGTTTTTTTGGGTTTTTTGCCCAGATTGTAAGTTGTGCGCGCTCGATCGATCTTTTCGGCCAATTCGGGGCGATATTTGACAATTTTATCGAGCAACAATTCGGCAGCTTTGCAGCTTACCTCTCTGTCGAACGTCCAAATTCCTTCAAATCGGCGAGCTTGATCCATCAACAGCGGGCTGCGCTCGTCTTGGTTGTCGATCGGCACAATTTTTTCTTGACAAATCAGACAAGTTGAGTAATGTTGCCCAACCACCACTAAGTGCCACTCTTTACTTAAGGCATCTTCCGCTGCAAACGCCACATTTTCGTGACATTCCGAGGAATTTTTAAACTCAGTTTCCGGTGCAGCCAGCACGTATACCTGAGAGGATCGATCGGCAATGCGCCGGTAGCGGTGAGCTTCTTGGCGGTAGAAGCGCTCTCGCTGAAAGCTGGCAATCACTAGGGGTTCGTCGTCGGAACCCGCCAAAACCAAGTCTTCCATCGCGTGAGACAGCGCTGTCATGGAAGATTTGAAATAAATTTGTGCCCGGAGTTGGGGCAAAGCTTGCAGAAGTTCTGCCAGTAGCGAAATTGGGACGATCATCTAGCCTTAAACGTGCATTTTTGCCGATGACAAAACAGGAGCGATCGACAATCAGTTGAGATCGATCCCTTTTAAGTATCTCTCAAAACTAACTACAAATTGGCCGTTAGCGAGAAACTAACGGCCAATTATTTTTTTAGGGCGATCGCCCGTAAGTATAAATGCTGGGAACGCGATCGAATCAGGCTAGCTCGCCGCCTTCGTCACTGCCGCCGGGAGATGATTTGTAAAGAGCATCTAATTGTTCGCGCGCGTCTTGGACAGTCAGCGAACGCATCACTAATAGCGGTTCGTTAACAATATTTCCGTATTCGTCTAACAGTTCTGGATGGGGCACGGCTTGAGAGCGAGGATAGGATGCGTAGCGATTATTTGCCCTGAATTGTTGGGGGCGCTGGGACTCCATACCTACGGTGACTAGACTGCGGATTAAGTTACTGACGGCCAAAAAGGCAAGAACGGTGAAAGCTAAAATATAAAGCAGGTGTAACATTATTTTCTCCTCCGGGCTCTGATAGCCACACAGCAATTTACAAAAGTGTTTCAGCAAGTATTGACACTCCCGGGCGTAAACGCGGGGATTCTTGGTTCACTGACATACCTTTAAACTATTCATCCCTTCGGCAATATTTAAACCAAAAACCCGTCCAATTGAACGAAGCTTCGAGCCTAATTTGAATAGTCCCAGAGGGCTTGTCTCCCCAAGCGTTAAGGGATTATTCCCTTTGTTTCCGTATGCCCTACGGTACATCTAACTACTAAGATTTTGAGTTTTCTGGTATGGGTGCACGATGGCTACCCTAGCTATGTTTTTGTGGTTTTCGCCACCCACGAGACATTATTGTTTCCTAGCCAGTCGTTTTGGGTTTGGTTATCCATTTGTGCTAGCGGTTATTCTACCTGTATCTATTTGTAGTATAGGGTACTATTTGGGAAACTTTTAGAACTTTTTGGAAATAAAAACTTCCTAAAACGACGGGGTTTTAAACCCTATTTTCTGATAACTTATTAACTGGAAATCTGTTTGAGCTTGTCAAGTGGACGCGACATTTCCCAAGGTTGGGAATTTGACTGCGGGTTGAACTTGAACTTGCCTTTTTATTTTCCAGGGCGAGCTGACTGCTCTTTCCGAAAGCGCGCCGATACTTGCCAGCATTCGGCGAGCAGTCTATGCCACGGCATGAGTGCTGCGGTTTCAATTGCAACTTGCCCTCCGGTTGCTTGAAATAGAGCTTTAGCCGCGCCTACTTCTTGCTGAGCCTGTTTGACTCGCGCCAGCAAGTCGGATTGATCGTCGCCGCTCAGAAAATGAATTTCCTCAGTTTCTAAGAGAGTAGCCGATCGCTCGAACCAGTATTTAAAATCCTCTAACAGCGGTTCCAGTAGGGATTTGAGCAATTCTGATTCTGGCAAATTGGAGTTAAGCATTGATTAAAATTGGGTTATTTATCTATTCTAACCTTAAATGTACTTTACAAACTGTAACATTTTTTTTAACAAAAATTCAATAATTTCACAAAAATTAGCAGGTGAGTCAGTCCTGGACGCAACTGTCACATTAAAGGTATAAGGTACGTAGTTGCGCTTGGGCGCTCTTTCATATATCAAAGAAAGAGCGCCCAAGCGCAACTACGTACCTAAAAATTAAATTATTGTAGGGTGCGTCAGCGGGCTGAATGTAACTACCCCAGACTAAAGACTTTGCCCCGCTGACGCACCCTACGGTTAGTTAGCACTCCTGTAACAGTTCCCCAGCCGGAAGTCGGCGCTTGCTGTCCCAACCTGAGTAATATAGAAGCAAGTGCAACTAAATTAATTGATAATTCAGCCGATGTCTAGCTCAGAATCCATGAACGCTCCAGAAGAGTCCGTTAAGATAGAGTTGCTCCGCACGAGTGAGTCGGAACAACTAAAAAAAATTCGCCACACCACATCCCACGTTATGGCGATGGCGGTACAGAAATTATTTCCCAAGGCCCAAGTCACAATCGGCCCTTGGATTGAAAATGGTTTTTATTACGATTTTGATTGTCCAGAACCTTTTACCGAAAAGGATCTCAAGGCAATCAAAAAAGAAATGATCAAAATCATTAACCGCAAATTGCCTGTAATTCGGGAAGAAGTCAGCCGCGAGGAAGCGGAACGGCGCATCAAGGAGATCGACGAACCTTACAAATTAGAAATTTTGGCAGGTTTGATCGAACCGATTACTCTTTACCATTTGGGTGACGAATGGTGGGATTTGTGCGCTGGGCCCCATTTGGATAATACCAGTGAAATCAATGGAAGGGCGATCGAGCTCGAAAGCCTAGCAGGAGCATATTGGCGCGGCGACGAAACCAAAGCTCAATTGCAGCGAATTTACGGCACAGCTTGGGAAACTCCCGAACAATTGGAAGCCTACAAACACCGCAAAGCAGAAGCCCTAAGGCGAGATCACCGCAAACTCGGCAAAGAATTAGGCTTGTTTATTTTTGCCGATCCAGTCGGCCCAGGCTTGCCTTTGTGGACGCCCAAAGGCACTATTTTGAGAAGTATTTTAGAAGACTTCTTGAAACAAGAACAAATCAAACGTGGCTATCTACAAGTTGTGACTCCCCACATCGCCAGAGTCGATTTATTCAAAATCTCTGGACATTGGCAGAAATACAAAGAAGATATGTTTCCGCTAATGGCAGAAAATGCAGAAGCGGCGGCAAACGAACAGGGTTTTGTAATGAAACCAATGAACTGTCCGTTTCACATTCAAATTTACAAAAGCGAACTGCGTTCCTATCGGGAATTGCCGATGCGCTTAGCAGAATTTGGCACAGTTTACCGCTACGAACAATCGGGAGAATTGGGCGGTTTAACCAGAGTGCGCGGCTTTACGGTTGATGATTCCCACTTGTTTGTCACGCCGGAACAGTTGGATGCTGAATTCTTGAGTGTGGTCGATTTAATTCTGTCAGTATTCAAGAGTCTGCAACTGAAAAACTTTAAGGCGCGTTTGAGTTTCCGCGATCCAGAAAATTTAGATAAATACATCGGTTCCGATGAAGCTTGGGAAAAAGCGCAAGGTGCCATCCGCCGCGCGGTGGAAACTTTGGGAATGAATTATTTTGAGGGAATTGGGGAGGCGGCTTTTTACGGGCCGAAACTCGATTTTATTTTCCAAGATGTGTTGGATAGAGAATGGCAATTAGGAACTGTTCAGGTAGATTACAATTTGCCAGAACGTTTTGATTTGCAATACGTTGCTGAAGACGGCACTCGCCAGCGTCCGGTGATGATTCACCGCGCTCCTTTTGGTTCTTTGGAGCGTTTGATCGGGATTTTGATCGAACAGTATGCGGGGGATTTTCCGATATGGTTAGCGCCGATTCAGGTGCGGTTGTTGCCTGTCAGCGAGGAGTTTTTGCCGTTTGCTAAGGAAGTGGAGGCGAGGATGAAGGCGCTGAATATTCGCGCGGAAGTTGAGAGTAGCGAACGTTTGGGTAAGTTGATTCGCAATGCTGAGAAGGATAAAATTCCGGTGATGTGTGTTGTGGGTGCTAAGGAGGTTGAGGCGAATAGTTTGAATATTCGGACTCGTGCTTCTGGGGAGTTGGGGGCGATTTCGGTTGATGAGGCGATCGCAAGGTTGCAGTCTGCTATTAGTAATTACGGGAATTTTTAGGGGAGTTTAACCGCAGAGGTCGGCGGATTAACGCAGATTAACGCAGATGATAGCTTGATATTGTCTGCGTTTTTATAATTCATTAGCTAAAATAGTAGAATTAGGTAAGTTAACAGGAGTTAAATCAATGGCTAATCCATTTCCGGGGATGAATCCTTATTTAGAAAGTCCTGGCTTTTGGAGTTCTGTTCATAATAGGTTGATAGTGGCAATAGCCGATTGGTTAACTCCGCAACTACTGCCTAAATATTTAGTAGATATCGAACAAAGAATTTATCAAATCAGTGGCGAAGATGCTTTACTAATTGGCATTCCCGATGTCACAATACAGCAGACACCGACTCGAAGAACCGAGAGTGATTCTAATGTTGCTGTCGCCGCTCCACCCGCCAAATCTTTGAAGGTAACAATACCTTTACCGCTGGAATTAAAAGAAACTTATTTACAGGTAGTCGAAATAGAAACTAAACAGGTAGTCACGGTAATTGAAGTGCTGTCACCCGCCAACAAACGTCCTGGTAAAGGGCGCGAAATGTACGAAAAAAAGCGAGAAAAGGTGTTTGGTAGTTGCAGTCATCTGGTAGAGATTGACTTGCTGCGAAGTTACCAACCTCTACCAGTTTTTGGCAATGAGATTGAGGCAAGTTATCGAATTTTGGTGAGTCGGGCAAATCAAAAGCCTTTGGGGGATTTGTATCTTTTCAATTTACCCGATACAATTCCTTGTTTTCCGTTGCCTTTGCGTGCAGGTGATGTTGAGCCGATCGTAGATTTGCAGGCGTTGTTGAATATAGTGTACGATCGCGCCGCCTATGATTTTAGAATCGATTATACCGCCGAACCCGTGCCGCCGCTTGCCGAACCGGATGCTGTTTGGGCTGATGCTTGGTTGCGGGAGATGGGAGTGAGAGGTTGATAACAGTGGTAGTTCGCATTAAAATCAAAGAAACCGGGTTTTTCGCAATTTCTGGATGGTGTATCGATATTCAAAGGAAAAACCCGGTTTCTAGCCACCCCTGCATAAGTCCTAAGTAAGTCAATCAACAGGAGTTAAATCAATGCCTAATCCATTTCCAGGGATGAATCCTTATTTAGAAAGCCCTGACTTTTGGCCAGAAGTTCATCATTCGCTGATTAGTATGCTTCAAGAGTCATTAGTTCCCCAACTGGTGCCGAGGTATCGAGTGGCTATTGAAAAGCGAATTTATGAAATTAAGGGAGAACAATCGCTGTTAGTTGGGATTCCTGATGTTTCGATCCAGCACAATCCGATTCCTAGAAATTCAAGTACATCTAATGTAGCTGTCGCCACACGAACTACTGAACCTTTGAAAGTAAGATTAGCGATGTATGAGGAGGTGAAACAAGGATATTTGGAGGTGATAGATATGGCGACCAAGGAAGTTGTGACAGTAATTGAGGTGCTTTTACACGCTAATAAACCATCTGGAAAAGGGCGTGAAATGTATGAGAAAAAGCGGGATAAGGTGTTGGGAAGTCGGACTAATTTTGTGGAGATTGACTTGTTGCGGGGTTGGGAACCTCTCCCGGTTTTTGACAATGACAATGCAGCGAGTTATAGAATTTTGGTGAGTCGGAGCAATGAAAGACCGATCGCCGATTTATACTTATTTAATCTACCAGATGCGATCCCTTGTTTTCCGTTGCCTTTGCGCGCAGGCGATGTGGAACCAATGGTAGATTTACAGGCGCTGTTGAATACAGTGTACGATCGCGCCGCCTATGACATTACCCTCGATTATACGGCCCAGTTAGTCCCTGCACTTTCAGAATCCGATGCTGTTTGGGCCGATTCTCTGCTGCGCGAAACCAGCCTCCTGCCATCCGAAAGCTAAAAAAATCTACACAAAACGTTACAAATTTGTTAACATCGTGGCGAGTCTGTCCTCCGCAGCCTCTGGTGTTAACCTTCTAAAATAACCGCTATGACTCAACCTCCCTCGCCAACAACCTCCGAAGAATCCGCCCCCGAAACCCCGATCGCCCCGACAAACAATGCACCTCCACCGAGTTATGTCAAGCTAGCCATGCGGAATATGGTTCGCAAGCGGGCGACTTCTCTGTTTCATTTTGCTTTGACGGCGGCTGGACTTTTGGGCGTACTCGTCGGTTTGGCTTTTCTCGATCGCTATTTCAACTCTTAGAATACCGATTGAAACCGCGTCGATACAGACACTCACGCACTAGAAAGCGGGTTAAATACCGGGGGGTTCGATCCGATCGTGCGATCGACCCATTGCAATCTTGAACAGATTATTGTAATCTTCCTGCTAAAAGCAAAAAGTCGATTAGCCCGCCCAATTTTCACTTATCAAAAAATTCAATACATCCCTTGACAAAAGAACCAAAAAATGATAATTGAGGTGAACGTCGAAGACTGTTATGGGTTCGCCGACGCTGACAACCTCCCGGAGAATCAACCCAGCGGGGAGATTGCCGCCCAAACCTGGGAAAATTGGTTTAGCGTTTGGCTAGAAAACCAGCAAGCAGATGTGCCAGAAGCCCCCGGCTACGAAGTCAGTCTGCGTTTAACCGCCGATGCCGATATCCAAGCCCTCAACGCCCAGTACCGCCAACAAGATCGATCGACCGATGTACTAGCTTTCGCCGCATTAGAGGTAGACTGTCCTCAAAGAGAGGAAATGCAGTCATCCGAACCCCTATACTTGGGTGATATCATCATCTCGATCGACACAGCGAAGCGACAAGCCCAGCAGCAAGGACATTCCCTAAAGACTGAACTAGCTTGGCTCGCATCCCACGGTTTTTTGCATCTTTTGGGCTGGGATCACCCGGATGAGGAAAGTCTGACTCAAATGCTCGATCGACAAGAAACACTGCTGCGGGCGATCGGACTTGAGATCCAAACAGCATAACTGACGTTGATGGTGACTTAACCAATCATGTCAACCCAAACATAACTTTCTGAAATCATACCAAAACTTTAGTAAAAACTTAGGAAAGTTAACTAGACTTGATGAAGGAAATTTTCAAAGTCTAGCTTTCGTTAATCTCTGTAACTTAAAGTTGGTTGTTTATGCCACTAGATCAACCGTCAATTTCATCAAACATCCCACCGTTTGCGATCGTGCCTCCAGATTCTGCCATGCCTACAGTCCACGAGCCGAAAAAAGCCTTGAAATACAAGCGAGAGCTTTCCTGGAAAATCGCATCTAGTTTAGCTACGAGTTTTCGGTATGCTTGGGGTGGGCTAACCTATGCTTTTGAAACTCAGCGCAATTTTCGGATTCACACTGTTATAGGAACTTTGGCGATCGGACTCGGACTATTTTTGCACCTCAAACCTGTAGAAATATCAGTGATCGGCGTCACAATTGGTATAGTTTTAGCAATGGAATTGTTGAACACGGCGATCGAATCAGTGGTAGACTTAACCGTCGGGCAATCTTACCACGAACTCGCCAAAATTGCCAAAGACTGCGCTGCCGGAGCCGTTCTGGTATCCGCAATGGCTGCGGCGATTGTCGCTGCTGCACTGCTGCTTCCTCCGTTATGGGTAGTTGTTCAAATTGCGATCGTCCGTTAGTAAACTTGATTGGGCAAGCTAAATTTTAGGTTTTAGATGACCAACTTGAGATTTTTGGTTTTATTCCTACATATTGGAGCTATTTTAATCTTGGGCATCTATCTAAAATATTCCAACTCTTGCATTCAGGCAGCGAGTCAATCTAAAATCTAAAATCTAAAACCTAAAATCCAATTTAACCCGTGATTATAGTCATCGATAACTACGACAGTTTTACATACAATTTGGTACAGTATCTAGGAGAACTCGGTGCTGAGTTGCCCGTAGCAAAAGAAGTCCAAGTCTACCGCAACGATCAAATTTATTTAGAAGATATTCGCCGATTGCAACCCGCAGCAGTAGTAATTTCTCCAGGCCCAGGGCGGCCGGAAGATGCGGGGATTTCTCTGAAATTGATCGAAGAATTGGGGCCGACTCTACCAATTTTAGGCGTGTGTCTCGGACATCAAAGTATTGGTCAAGTATTCGGTGGCAAAATTGTTTCCGCACCGATATTGATGCACGGCAAAACTTCTCAGGTAGAACACGCAGGAGTCGGAGTTTTTGTAGGTGTAGAATCGCCGATGATTGCAACTCGCTATCACAGTTTGGTAATTGAAAAAGAGAGTTGTCCAGAAGTTTTGGAAGTTACGGCTTGGGTGGAAGATGGCACGATTATGGGCGTGCGTCATCGGGAATATCCACACATTGAAGGCGTACAGTTTCATCCGGAAAGTATTTTGACTACTTCGGGAAAGCAATTATTGCGGAATTTTTTGGAACGGCTTTAAGAAGAAGGAAGAAGGAAGAAGGAAGAAGGAAGAAGGAAGAAGGGAGAAAGACATACATACACACTCAGCTTGAATGCGAGCCGTATTTTACGTTTAATCAAGTGGATTTGCTTATGTTGAGAGTTGAGTTTTTCTGGATTTGTAGAGTAGGCAATGGGAACCTTACGGGAAAACTCGATCGCACATTTCGCACCTGGCGGCATTTTGTGATATAACAACAAACGACCAACACCCGATAACCGCAACCAAAAAGATGAAACGGCGACAATTAATAAGTTACGCACAGACGGGTTTGCTAGCGGCTTTCTTCACTGGTTTGCCATCTGGATGGGAAAGCTATCAAGCTCAAACTGCTGGTTCTTTGTCGGTTCAGTGGTTAGGGCACACTTGCTTCTTGTTTGCCGGTGGCGGTGCGAGGGTGCTGGTGAATCCTTTTCGCCCCCTGGGCTGTACGGCAGGCTATCGTTCTCCTAAAGTCCCCACAGATTTGATTCTGATTAGCAGCAGATTGCTTGATGAAGGGGCGGTAGACGGATTTTCGGGCAATCCCGGCCTTTTGTACGAACCGGGCACTTATAGGTCTAACGGGCTCAGGATTCAAGGGATTCGGACGCAGAAAGACCGTGAGGGAGGAAGGCGGTTTGGGGTGAATGTGGCTTGGCTCTGGCAGCAAGCCGGTGTTAAGATTTTACACTTGGGCGGAGTCGCTGGCCCGATCGGCATTGAAGAACAAATCTTAATCGGGCGGCCGGATATTTTGCTAATTCCCGTGGGCGGAGGGCCGAAAGCTTACACTCCGGCGGAAGCGAAGCAAACTGTGCAACTGCTCAAACCGAAAATGGTGATTCCCACACACTTCAAAACCCAAGCCGCCGATGCTGCTGCGTGCGATTTAGTATCGCTAGATGAATTCTTGGGCCTAATGGATGGTACATCGATACGCCGATCGAATAACGACACGATTTCGGTCAAATCTGCTGACTTACCGCAAACAGGTTCGGTGATTGAGGTTTTGAGTTACAGATTTAGCGGTTGAGCTTCTTTTTACCTGAGCTTGCGCTATAGTAAGAGAGTTTTAGTCGATCGACAATCCCAGCTCATTTTATCTCTACCGAGTGCCTTTGGCAACCTTACCTTTTGCGGAAATTTGGCTAACATAACAATTCACGTTCACTGTTTTATTGTCATAAGGAAAAGCAAGCCCAATGAAAAATCAAAATTTACCTAGCTGGATGAAACAACTCACAGGTTTCGCAGGAGTAATCGGCGCTAGTGCGTTGATTGGTTTCCCCGCTTGGGCTCACATCAACTCCAGCACAACTGTTAGCAATACAACACCAACTCAACAAGTTGCAGGAAATGTGAAAATTGCTGCTTCACCAGCACCAACAGCCTCACCGAAATCAACCACTTCACCAGCACCAACAGCCGCTACTAAGGATATTGTCGCTATTGCATCTGGCGACGCTCAATTTAAGACATTGACTAAAGCCTTGACAGCCGCAGATTTAGTTAAAACCCTCCAAGGAAAAGGCCCTTTCACTGTTTTTGCACCGACAGACGCGGCATTTGCTGCTGTGCCAAAAGCAACTTTGGATGATTTGCTCAAACCAGCAAATAAAGCCAAACTTGTTAAGGTTTTGACTTACCACGTTGTTTCTGGTTCAGTTTTATCTACCAGCCTCAAATCCGGCGATGTTAAAAGTGTGGAAGGCGGCTCGCTGAAGGTGGTAGTTGCCCCAGGCAAAGTTACTGTTAGCGGCGCTAATGTTGTGAAAGCTGACATCAAAGCTAGCAATGGCGTTATTCACGTAATTGACAAAGTTTTGATCCCTGCTGATGCGAAGTAGGACGAGCATTTTGGGTCTCAAATGATTTCAAATTAGGTACGTTGTTGGGCTTAAGCCCTCTTTGATCTACAGGTATAAAGGAGGCTCAACCCCAACAACGTACCTTTATTTATTAATATCACAGTAATCCAAACGTATTGGGATAGATTACAATAGTGTCGGCAACATGAGAGTAAAAGTTGACCCCTTGCCTAACTCGCTATTAACAGTAATTTCTCCCCCCAGCATCTCAGAGTATTTCTGCGCTATAGCCAAACCCAAACCCGTACCTCCGTACTTGCGGGTAGTCGAAGCATCAGCTTGCGTAAAAGGTTGAAATAACTTTTCTAGCTGTTCCGGAGTCATCCCAATTCCCGTATCAGTACAATTAAAAATTAACTCTTCAACATCCCAACTATTCTCGTCATTTTGATTTTTTTTAACGCTGAGTGTAACAATCCCTTGCTGAGTAAACTTCGCTGCATTGCTGAGCAAATTAAATAAAATTTGAGTTAACTTAGTTTTATCGGAATGCAATTGGCCAATATTAGGATCGCATTCAACATTCAGGCGATTGTTGTTTCGGAAAAATAACGGCTCAACAGTTTTTACTACATCTTTAATTGTCTCGAATACGTCAAAAGTTTCTAATTCAAGTTCCCCGTGACCTGCTTCAATCTTCGACAAATCCAGAATATCATTAATCAATCCGAGTAAATGGTTGCCTGCATTGTGAATTCTTTCCAAATCCGACACAAAGTCTTCTTCGCCAATATCTAAAGCATCTTCTTGCAGAATCTCGCTGTAACCGATAATCGCATTCAGAGGAGTTCGCAGTTCGTGGCTCATGTTAGCCAAAAACTGACTTTTCGCGAAATTAGCTGCTTCTGCTGCTTCTTTTGCCTTATAAAGTTCTGCCTCGGCTTGCAAGCGGTCGGTTACGTCGTGAGCCAGCACTAATTCAGCATTTCTGCTGTCAAATATCAGGGTATAAGAAGTAATTTCTACATCAATAATTGTGCCGTTTTTTGTCTGGTGCTGCCACACACCCCCAAAATCAATTCCGGCATCTACTTGGGATATATCTTCTAGCAATCTGGACAGTTTTTGGCGCGGACGAATATCCGCAACGGTCATGTTGAGAAATTCGTGGCGAGTGTACCCGTAGTGCTCTACAGCAGCGTGATTGACGGCTATAAATTCCAGAGTTTCTAAGTCGTAAACCCACATCGGATGGGGGTTGTTTTTAAACAAAAGTCTGTAGCGTTCTTCCGAGGCTCGGAGTTCGGCTTCGGCTTGCTTGCGCTCGGTAATGTCGCGGATAACAGTGCAAATAATCTCGCGGCCGCCGTAGGAAATCAGGCTGGCGCTTACTTCCACATCCACGCAGGAACCGTCTCGGCGGCGGTAGAGAACTTCGCCAATTCTGAGTTGTTTCTCTCTTAGCAGGAACAGGATATTTCGGTCAACTAGGTCTTTGGAATAGGCGACGATATCGTAAACACTCAGTTGCGAAATTGCATCAAGACTGTAATCGAGCAAGTTTCTAAAGGCTGTATTGGCTTCTAAAATGCGTTTGGTTTGAGCGTCCCACAGGAAAATGCAGTCTGTAGCTTGCTCGACTACGGCTTGGTAGCGGGCTTTTTCCTCAAGTTGTTCGCTTTCGGCGATCGCGATCGTCCCGAGCATTCCATTGATAGTATGGGCAAGGTCGGCCAACTCGTCTGCGCCCGTGACCGGCAGTCGCACCGAGAGGTCTTGGCTGCTGCTGACGCGGTTAACTGCTTTCGCCAAACTGCTCAACCGAGACAGCACCAAACGCTCAATCAGCAGCAGAGTGCAGCCGATAAATCCTATTCCCGCTAACCCTACAGACACCAGCAGGTACATTAAACTGGTTTGACCTTGGCGGTAGATTTCTCTGGGCATATCCACCCGTAGAAGTAGCGCCGGTCGATCGTAAATATCCCGGATCAAAGCATAACCCGCCATCAAATCTTCGCTGACAGGACGCACAAAAATCGGTTTTTTTCCCGACAGTTTGTGTCGCGCTTTCAGAAAGTCAGCCGGTAAATGAGCTTCATTAACGCTGTGTACAATCAGCGGCAACCGAGTAATTTTAGAAAGCTTCTCAATGCCCGCAGCATCGAAATTGCGCCCGAATACCAGCGTGCCCCGAATCGGGCCGGTGCTTTTTGTAGTGAGAATTGGCCGGGAAGTAATCAGTATCGGCCCTGAGGGCAGCAGCAGGACACCAGCGAGGCTGCTTTTGGCGTTGGGGTGCTGCAACAGCGGGTCGTTGAGAGAAATATGCTCTTTTAATGCTTCTGGAACAGGCGTTAGTTTCATCTTGTCGCTGTCTAAACCCGTACCGTAAACTATTTTGCCAGAAGTATTGACAAATATGGCTAGATGAACTCTCAAATTATTCAGCCCTTCTGGAACTAAATTCGAGGCAATGAATTCTGAGTTGCGGTTTTGGATAAAAGTGTAGGTGTCATCCCACGCAGACCAGTCAGCAAAGCGCGAGTTGAAGTCGTCTGCGGTTTGCCCGAAGACGCTGAGCACTCCCTTGACAACCTGTGTGGCTTCTTGTTCCTCTGCTTTGACAAGGCTGCCCAAAAGGATGCTGGAGGAGGCTGCATAGAGAATGCCAGTCAGTCCAGCGATGGTAATGCCAACTATTGATAGTGTTTTCCGACGCAGTTTCATCTTGCCGAGTGTGTGATGTCCGTCTGAAATTCTCAACTCAGGAGCAATTTTACTGCTGTTTCCTGAATCCTGGCTGCTGGCGCTGCACCAGTCTCCCGAGAGGGAGTATTGTAGGGTGCCCCGTAGCCTCACATTTTCTCGGATATTTCCAGTTTCTTGTGTGACGCACTCTACTGCTGCCTTGTTAAGGAGTATACAACTAACATCCGCTAACTTCAGGCATGGGGATGAGACCTGGGTTTTTGTTAAACAAGATTTTCGCCAAACGGGAAAAGCCTCTTAGAAATTAGGTTGGGTTGAGGCACTCGTACCGAACAAATAGGTTTTAGCTTCGCTTTACCAAAAACTTGGGTTTAAAGCCCCGTCCTTCTAGGACGGCTTTGTGTTAGATTCGTTCTAGAATTCAAGGCGATCGGCAAATTAAATCAGTACGCAGCAATAGACGAAGCAGTCAGAACTGCTCAATTCGTTCGGAATAAGTGCATCCGTTTTTGGATCGACAACCGAGGAGTAGGGCAAAAAGACTTGTACCGTCACAGCACTGCGCTCAGAGAAGAGTTTGCTTTTGTCAAAGACTTGAATTCTAGTGCTTGCCAAGCCTCTGTGGAAAGGGCTTATTCTGCCATTGCTCGGTTCTACGACAACTGCAAGAAAGCTGTTCCCGGAAAGAAAGGTTATCCGACTTTCAAGAAAAACAGTCGCTCAGTTGAGTATAAAGTCAGCGGCTGGAAACTCTCAGAAACTCGGAAGCAAATC
>NZ_JAEQCB010000014.1:0-47188 GCF_020738785.1 Microcoleus sp. PH2017_05_CCC_O_A
AAATCAGACTATTCATTACTCCAATCCTCGGACTTAAGGGTAGAGGTCACTCTCAAACTGTCAACTGTCAACTGTCAACTGTCAACTGTCAACTGTTAAAGCGTCTTTGGGGTTTGTTACGAAAAATAAATGTTCCAATCATTGACAACTGCTATCTCTATAGATACGATTCACTTAGCGATCGCTAAAATTTCAGATTTCAAAAAATGCTGTTTAACTCCACATTATTTTTGGTCTTTTTGGTGGTGGTGGTGTATGTCTATTACTTGCTGACACCGCAATACCGACGTTGGTTTTTGTTATTCGCTAGCTACTGCTTTTATTGGGTGTGGAGCGTACCGTACTCGCTCCTAATGGTTTTATATACCCTGCTAGCTTATACAACAGCTCGCATTATAGAGTCATCAACTAAAAACAGAGATAAAACTACTGCCTTAATTGGTTTTTTGGTTGTAGTTATAAGCACTCTATGCGTTTTCAAATACGCAAACTTCTTCTCGGCTTCGGCACACTCCCTGTTTGGATTTTATCCTTGGCCTAAACTAAATCTACTATTACCTCTGGGTATTTCTTTTTACACATTCCAGACGATCAGTTACATAGTCGATGTCTACAAGGGCGTTACACCTGCCCAAAAGTCATTTCTCGACCTAGCACTGTACGTCATTTTCTTCCCTA
This sequence comes from Microcoleus sp. PH2017_05_CCC_O_A, assembly GCF_020738785.1. NCBI lineage: Bacteria > Bacillati > Cyanobacteriota > Cyanophyceae > Oscillatoriales > Microcoleaceae > Microcoleus > Microcoleus sp. PH2017_05_CCC_O_A. Next base: position 679 of record NZ_JAEQCB010000014.1, read on the forward strand.
ATCTGGTTGCTGGCCCGATCGTCCGCGCCAAGACTCTCATGCCCCAGTTGACGTGCGAGTCACCGGTAGACTGGCTTGGGATCCGCAGTGGCATTGCCCAAATCATCTGGGGGATGCTGAAAAAAGTTTATATAGCTGACCCGATGGCATCAATTACCAGTGAGGCGTTTAGTGGGCCCCAGAGCGTTTCCGGGTTGGGGTTGTTACTAGCTACGTTCGCCTTTACAGTTCAAGTCTACTGCGACTTTTCTGGTTATTCAGATATGGCGATCGGTTCTGCCCGTCTATTCGGAATAGAACTGCCGAAAAATTTTGACAAGCCTTATATGGCCTACAGCATTACTGATTTCTGGCGCCGCTGGCACATTTCACTGTCAAATTGGCTGCGCGACTATCTTTACATTCCCCTGGGTGGCAACCGGCAGGGCCAACTCCGTACCTATGGAAACTTAATGATCACTATGCTGCTGGGAGGGCTCTGGCACGGTGCTGGATGGAACTGGGTTGCTTGGGGAGGTTTGCAAGGGGCAATGCTGTCAATGGAAAGAGCGTTTGGACTCTCCTCTGCACCTAAGTCGAAAGCCAGTTATTTCCTGCACTGGCTGTTGACCTTTTTTGTGATTTGTACTTCTTGGGTACTCTTTGCATCATCTGATTTGAACAGTGCGGGTGTGGTATTTCAGCGGATATTGACTTTTGCTGATGGCCGGATACCTATTGACTATCGCCCGATATTCTACCTGGCGCTAGTTTTGCTAATTCAATGGGGGGATGTGAAGCAACGATGGATGAGCTGGGCTCAGCTACACCCAAATTTGCTCAAGTGGATTGTTTGTACGATCGCAATTGCGCTGATATTTACCTTTGCCGGCGCCTCAAGTTCAAATTTCATTTACTTCCAGTTCTAATCGGATCGATCAGTTATGCTCCCAATATTTAATGACCAAGCACTTTCCCATATAAAAACCGCATTTCGCCGCACGACCGTAGACTTGTCAAAGCTATTGTTAGCAGCTTTATTATTGGAAGGAATGCTGCAAGTTATTGCTCCTGAGTACAAAAATAACGTTTACGATCGCGAATTTACAGGAGGTCGTCCCATCACGATGAGCAGTGCGGGAAATCGCGGCCCCCTGCTGCCGGTTCAGAAACCCCCTGGCGAAGTGCGAATCCTCGGGATGGGGGATTCAACAACATTTGGGACTGGGATTGGTGCAGAAGATACTTGGCCAGCTCAACTAGCAACTGTTTTTCAGAAAAATGGTGCCAAAGCAACCTATATCAACAGCGCTATAGAAGGTTATACGGTCAAAGAAATTAACTATGTTTATCGCAACCAGTGGTCGGCCTACAAACCAGATATAGTAGTGCTGGCTGTAGACAACAACATGGTCTCAATGACGTGGTTTCGCCGCGAGGACAAAGGTGCACCGAAAAACCCCTATCTAGATCCTGCCCCTCAATCCAAACTGGACAATTTTAAAAACGGATTAAAACAAGTTACTCACGTCTTAGCTTCTCCTTCCTGGCTGAGAATCAACTCCCAAAAATGCTTGTACTTGCTAGGTTTATCAAATAACAACATCAACCCGGAAGTTCCTTTGGGCGCAACGGTAGCCTCTGGCTGGAAGCAGGCTAATGTGCCTCCAGATCTCCCCGAACGCGTTTGGAAGCAGTTTGAAGAAGATTTGAGCGTACTCCGAGACTCCGTTGCTGCTGACGGTCGATCGCTCGTTGTAGTTTACTTACCTGCTCGCTTTATTGCTTTTGACGGTTTTTTTGACAACGAGCAGCGAGTGCCAAAAAATCGGCTGACTATCGACGCGGGTAAGAGACTTGGGGAAATTAGTCAGTCACTCGGTGTAGCCTATCTCGATGGTACGGAACCAGTTCGTCGGGGTCGATCGCAAATTGCCGAAAAAGAAGGTCGTTCTGCTCCGATGTACATTAAGTTTGATAGTGTCCACCTTGATAAAGACGGCAATCAAGCTGTTGCTGAAGGGTTGTTCGATCTCGTTGGCAAATCTGAAAAAGCTCGATAAAATCTGTCTGTCGTGTGGATACCATATCCGGTAGATTACTATAACAAAAAGGGTTCGTAGTGCGGACTTCAGTCCGCAGTCTAAGGAATGAGAATTAAATAACTTCCACAAGTTTGTGGTGTGGGCGGGAGAGCCGCCCTTTTTGAACGGGCGGGACGCCCATCCCACAATAACAATTAAAATTGTAAGTTATTTAATTTGCGATCCTAAGAGCGGACTGAAGTCCGCAGTACGAACTTTATTTATTGGGGTTAATCGATCGCACACGATACGATCGCTAGTTTTAGCGTCGGCGCGGCGCCGGAAGCCTCGCGCTATTTGACGGTTGCGGTTTTTCTTGCAGCTTCATGGTCAAACTCACCCGCTTTAACTTTTCATTCACCTCCAAAACCCGCACTTTCACAACTTGTCCGACTTTCACAACCTGTTTCGGATCGTCCACGAAGCGATCGGCTAATTGAGAAATATGAACCAAACCATCTTGGTGAACTCCCACATCAACAAAGGCCCCAAAGTTAGCTACATTCGTGATAATGCCTTCCAATTCCATCCCAACTAGCAAATCGGAGATTTCGTTAATTCCGGCTTGGAAAGTAGCATATTTAAACTCGGCGCGCGGGTCTCTTCCGGGTTTTTCTAGTTCGGAAATAATGTCTCGGAGTGTTGGTTCTCCGACTTTCTCGGTCACATATTTCTTGATATCTACAGTCTTGACTTTTGCCGATATTTGTGTTATTTCGGTCAGCGGCAAACTTAAATCTTTGGCGATCGCCTGGACAACAGGATAACTTTCAGGATGAACTGCTGTATTATCCAGCGGGTTTTCGCCGCCGCGAATGCGGAGAAATCCGGCTGCTTGTTCAAAAGCTTTTGGCCCGAGTTTGGGAACTTTCAGGAGTTGGCGGCGATTTTTAAAGGCGCCGTTTTCGTTGCGGTAATTGACGATATTTTTGGCAACTGTTGCTGTCATTCCCGATACAAAGGTCAGCAGTTCTTTCGAGGCTGTGTTTAAGTCAACTCCGACGTAGTTAACGCAGCTTTCGACTGTTTCGTCGAGTTTCTTTTTGAGCAGTTTTTGGTCAACGTCGTGTTGATATTGACCGACTCCGATCGATTTCGGGTCTATTTTGACAAGTTCGGCTAAAGGATCTTGTAAACGCCTACCGATGCTGACTGCGCCGCGAATTGTGATGTCGAGATCTGGAAATTCGGCGATCGCCACATCACTCGCTGAATAAATCGATGCGCCGGATTCGTTCACCATAACTTTAATCGGTTTTTTGTCCATATCTGCCAAAACTTCCGACACAAAGTCGTCGGTTTCGCGGGAAGCTGTACCGTTGCCGATCGCGATTAATTCAATTTTATATTTTTCCAGCAAATGCTTGACAATTTTACCAGCTTGTTGTCTCTGGCCTGCGGCTTGGTGGGGGAAAATGGCTTGATATTCCAAAAACTGCCCGGTTTCGTCGAGGGCGGAAACTTTGCACCCGGTGCGAAATCCCGGATCGATCGCGAGTGTGGGCTTCATGCCCGCCGGCGCCGACAGCAGCAACTCGCGGAGGTTGGTTTCAAAGGTGGTGATGGACTCGATATCAGCCTCTGCTTTGTGGTGCGATCGCACTTCCGTCATCAGCGAAGTCTTCATCAGGCGGTTGAAAGCGTCCTTCAAGGTCGATCGATAAAACTCCTTAACTTCAGGTATCCTAGTTTTAATTTCCTGAGATTCCAAATAAGCCATCACCGCCGATTCATCAAAGGCTAAATCTAAATCTAAAACCCCCTCCGTTTCCCCGCGGAAGAGCGCCAACATATTGTGCGACTGAACATTTCTCGCTGCAATTTGGTAACTGCGGTACATTTCAAATTTCGTACTTCCTTCCGGGAAATCATCTTTAATTTTCGAGACAAAAACCCCCGTCTTCATTAAAAAATCTCGCAAATAAGCTCGGTATTCAGCTTTTTCGGAAATTGCTTCCGCCAAAATATCCCCAGCACCTTTGACAGCTTCTTCTGTTGTCTTCACTCCCTTTTCTTCCGAAATATATTTAGCTGCTTCCGCTTCGATATCGGCTGGTTTAGCAGTCGGCAAATTCAGACACTTAATAAAAATTGCCAGCGGTTCTAAACCTTTTTCTCTAGCAATTGTCGCCCGCGTCCGCCGCTTGGGTTTGTAAGGCAGATAAAGGTCTTCGAGTTCATTTTTTTGCAAGCACGACTCAATTTTGGCTTGCAATTCGGCCGTAAGTTTGCCCTGGGAGGCGATCGTCTCTAAAATCGACTTTTTGCGGTCTTCAATTTCCGTCAAATAGGTGAAGCGATCGGAGATATCTCGCAAATGAATTTCATTTAGGGAATCGGTGCGTTCTTTGCGGTAGCGGGCAATAAACGGAATAGTTGCGCCCTCCGCAAAAAGTTCCAGAGCATTATTGACTTGAGAAAGATTGATGGAAAGTTCTTGAGCAATCAGTTGAGGAATGTTGAGCATAGTACAGAAGTTTGAGTCAATTACTGGCAGTTAATAAAATATTTATGAGTTCCGCGAATTAATAGGAAAATGAACCGCAGAGGCGCAGAGGACACAGAGGAGGAAATGAGATCAATAAGACTTTGAGAAGGTTTGCTGGAACGCCTTAGCAGTATTAAAATGATGTTAGCATAAATGCAGTCATTTCTCAATATTATATGTTTCCTTTTAAATATCCAGTGCCGCAAAGCGATCCGCCGCGATCGCCCAGAGAAACGCTGCCGACGATGTACGATTTACCTAGCGAAGATTCGGAGGAACCTGGGAAGCCAGACGAATTTCACGATTGGCAGCCGCAGTTGTTAACCCTGGCGTTTCGCCCTCGCAATTATCAGGCTTCTGAGATATTTAGCGGCACTGACATGAACCTTTATTATGACGTGCAGCACCCTTTGTGGCACAAACGCCCCGATTGGTTTGGAGTTGTGGGAGTTCCGAGACTGTACGATGGATCTGAACTGCGGATGAGTTACGTTACTTGGCAGGAAGGCGTGAATCCTTTTGTAATTGTGGAACTGCTTTCGCCGGGAACCGAAAAAGAAGATTTAGGTGCAAATATCGATGACGAAAATTCAGGAAATCAGCCGAATGCTGCGGGTAACGGGCAAGTTTTACAGGCCCAGACAAATGAGAAACCGCCCAGTAAATGGGAGGTTTACGAGCAGATTTTGCGGGTTCCTGTTTATGCTGTTTTCAGCCGCTATACTAACAGGTTGCGAGTATTTGTATTGAATGCCGGACACTATCAAGAATTAGAATTATCTGACTCGCGAGTCTGGATTCCGGATCTAGGTTTGGGCTTGGGTTTGTGGCAAGGGGAGTTTCAGGGAATCGATCGCCTGTGGTTGCGCTGGTATGATGTTGATGGCAACTGGATTCTGACTGAAGCGGAACAGCAACGGCAGCGCGCTGAGTCAGCGGAAGCTCAATTGCAGTCTTTGATTCAGCGGTTGCGGGAATCTGGCATCGATCCCGATCGATTTTTAAACCGTTAGAAAAACGGCGGTTGAAACCAGGTTTACACAAACGAAGTCCGCCTCCGTTTTTAAACCGTTAGAAAAGACGGCGGTTGAAACCGCGTCTACACAAACAAAGTCCGCCTCCGCGGACTGAAGAAGATCGCGTAAGTTTAACCCAATATGCTTGGAATTAAGCTATTTCAACCGCCCGGTTTTCTTCAACCTGCGGAGGCACGTGAGTGTTTGTGTAAACCTGGTTTCAACCGCCCGGTTTTCTATTTCAACCGCCCGGTTTTCTTCAACCTGCGGAGGCAGGTTTTGTCTGTGTAGAAGCGGTTTCAACCGCCCGGTTTTCTTCAACCTGCGGAGGCAGGTTTTGTCTGTGTAGACGCGGTTTGAACCGCCCGGTTTTCTATTTCAACCGCCCGGTTTTCTTCAACCTGCGGAGGCAGGTTTTGTCTGTGTAGACGCGGTTTGAACCGCCCGGTTTTTCATTTGAACCGCCCGATTTTCTTGTTTATTGCTGACACTATTTGCCGTAAATCCTTCCGCGTAAGGAGATTGATGCAAATAAGCCTTACCAGCAGAACCAAAAAGTTGTAACTTGCCCGAAATCACCGATCGCATAGCAGCGATCGCCTTTTCCATAACTTCCAACAAATCCGGGCTAGACAAAGAATTGCTAGTTTTCAATACATCCATATAAGCATCGCGAACTTCCGTATTTACATTAAACTTAGACACACCTAATTTAATAGATTGATTAATCATCGATTCCGGCAAACCGCTAGCGCCGTGCAACACTAACGGCACCGAAACAGAAGCCCGGATTTTTGCCAAACGCGGGAAATCGAGTTTCGGTTCGCTGAAATATTTACCGTGAACGTTGCCAATTGTTACCGCTAAAAAATCCACCTTAGTTGCTGCAATAAACTCTACAGCTTCCACCGGATCGGTCATCTTGGCCGCTTTTTCTTCAATTGTCAAACCGTCCTCCGTGCCGCTAATTCTGCCGATTTCCGCTTCAACTACCGCACCGTTAGCGTGGGATAACTCAGTCATTTCGCGAGTAAATATCAAGTTTTGTTCGTAAGACAAAGGAGAACCGTCAGCCATGATGGACTTGATACCGGCGGCGAGGGCGAGGTGAATGTCTTTTTCTGAGGTGCTGTGATCTAAGTGTACTGCGATCGGCACGGAGGACTTGCGCGCTGCTTCCATGCAAAGCGCGACTAAAGGCGATTTTCCGTATTTGAGGGCGCTGGGGTGAAGTTGCAGCATCGCAGGACTTTGCAGCGCTTCGGCGGCATCGATGACGGCTTTTACTCCTTCGAGATTGTACACGTTAAAAGCGCCGATCGCGTAAGCATTTCTCCGGGCTGTGTTCAGCAATTCGCTAGTTGAGGCGAGCATAAGTACCTGGCTTAAAAACTTTTCCGTTGTCAGTTGTCAGTTGTCAGTTGTCAGTTGTTAGTTGTTAGTTGTCATCAGTCCTCAGTCATTAGTTAGGGAGCATCTCATTTTTGTAAAAAGCATTTTTTCTTTGAGTGCGAGCTTAAGAGCTCGCGAGTATTGTACAGCTCGCGAGCGGGGACAGCACTATAATAAATGCAAAACTGAGATGCTCCCATTAGTTAACTGTCAACTGTCAACTGTCAACTGTCAACTATTTTTGTGCATTACCAGCGTGCAAACCGCACTCTTTCATCGTCGATTCTTCCCACCACCAACGACCTTCGCGTTCGTGTTGGTTTGGCAATACAGGTTTCGTACAAGGTTCGCAACCAATGCTGACAAAACCGCGTTCGTGCAACTTATTGTAAGGCACTTCCAAAGCGCGAATGTATTCCCAAACCTCTGCCGAAGACCAGTTTGCTAAGGGGTTGAATTTAATTAATTCATGGTCTGGAGTTGAAAAAGCACCGTCAACTTCAATCACCGGAATACCGTTGCGGGTACTGGGACTTTGGTCTTTGCGCTGACCGGTAATCCAAGCATCGAGAGTATTCAATTTGCGGCGAAGCGGCTTGACTTTCCGCACGCCACAGCATTCTTTGTGGCCGTCTTCATAAAAACTAAACAATCCCTTTTCATCTACTAGGGCTTGTACTTCTGCTGAATCGGGAAACATTACTTCTAATTTAATGCCGTAATGTTTTCTAACTCGCTCCAGAAACTCATAGGTTTCTGAGTGCAACCGTCCCGTGTCTAGGGTGAAAACGCGGAAGTTTTTGGTAATTTTTGATGCCATGTCGATCAGAACTACATCTTCGGCACCGCTGAAAGAGATTGAAATATTGTCAAAATTGTCTAGGGCAAATTTGAGAATTTCTCGCGGTGTTTTTTGACTGTATTCTGCTTCCAGGGCGGCTATGTTGAGATTCTTCTGAGTGGCAACCATATTTTTGCGCGATCGGTGTTCTTTTTTTCTAACTCTTGATTATAGCCGATCGCAGTATCTTTCTCACCGATGAATCGCACGCTAGATCAAAAACGCATCCACAGCTTGAACCGAGCAGCCGTAGAGAGGAAAAAGGTTGAGACTTGACAGCGGTATCGCCCCCAACGTCCCTCGCTAAAATTTTTCGGACTGCAAGTCTCGCACGAGGAGATGAATGCGGTGCAAAATTTTACGGTACAACCACGCTCAAACATTTGATGTCATCTCATCTTTTTTGTGCGCTTAAGTAATACTAAACTGAGATTCTCCCGATTCAACTATTACTTTAGATAGTATTGGCAACTGACTATTTGCTCTCTGCTGCCAAACTTTCCATTTCTTTCTGCCACTTTTTCAATAAAACTTCCCGCTCTTTTTGTTCCTGAGGTTCCGGCATTCTCAAGCCATTTGTAGAATCATATTTGCCGTAATACTGCGACATTCCCTGAAAAGATTTAGTCCCCTCATTGGGCATAATTTTTTTCTGCTTCAGCCACTTTTCGCAAGAACTTTGCCACATGAAAACGCGATCGTGCACTTCGCCACCTAATTTTCTGATGCGCTTAACAGACAGTTCTTTTTTGACAAACAACAGCCGATCGCTCTCTTTGGTACGCTTAATCAAGCGAATTTCGGCGCCGGTGCCCCGGAAAAACTCGATCGCGCAATAGCCCTCCAACTGAAAAATGCAAACTTCCGTTGGAGGATTGCCGTCTTCCGGCAAGATATCCACATCAAAGGGCAACTGGTAGCCGATCGCGCTCACAGACGACTGCGGCAACAGCAACCGCACCCGCAGCAGGCGATCGGTATAATTAGCCCAAAAATCCCGGCGCTCCTCCAACTGCTTAATTTCCGCATCAGACAGCCGCAGCATCCGGGCCACCAAATCGATTGTTTTCTGGAAATAACTGTAATTTAGTCCGCCAATCCATCGCCTCAGCGACTCTTGAGCGGGAGCCGAAAGTAACTGCAATTTCGGATAATATTCGTCTCGCACCCACTCAACCAATTTCGGCCGTTGATTTTTGAGAATATCGCTCGAAATTTTAACTAACAACTCTTCAACTGCTGCAAGTTGCGACGCTGGTGGCATTTCCTTCAAGCACCTGAGCAGCCATTCTACACCCGACAAATCGGCAACCTGATTTTTGGCAAAAATTCCGGCAAGGTGTGGCCCGGCGCGATCGACTACGGGGATACTTGCGGGTAACTGAGCTTTTCCTAATAGTTCTACAGGGGTTTTTAGGTATTGCCAAGTCAATTTTGCTAGCTCGTAATCCGGTAAATCGCGGGTCAGTATTTTAATGATTTGTACTGGCAAAGCATCGGTGCCAGTCGCTGTATTGGCAAAGTCGGCAAAGCACTCTACCAAAGCTCGATCGAGGGCGGGAGCATTGCTAGAAACAGGATTTTCTAACTGGTGGCTGTAATGCAGCGCCAAACGCCACAACAACTGCTGTTTCAGGCGCACATTGTTCTGAGCTACCAGCCAAATAGCTTGAGATATTTCTCTGGTGCGATTCCCTACGGGATAGCTTCGCTTCACGGGATTTTTTAGATCCCATTGAGATTTAGCCCAGAGACAATAAGTCCATTCTAGAGGAGTAATACTGTCAGCTCGATCGCTCTCAATATCTGCTATAATTTCTGCCATTTCTCGCAAAACACTTGCTTTCACTTCGGGAACATTTGGCTTGCTTTTCTGTACAAAGCTTCCCGCATTTTTTGTTTTTTCTGGCAGTGGCTGGGTGGGATTTTCCGGTAGTTGAATTTGGCGAAACTGAACGCTCATATTTATAATTTGTTTGCTATAAAGTTGCTGCACTAGCATGATGCAATTTTTGACCAGAAAGAATTGGTTTAAAGGGGAGCATCTCTGTTTTGCGAAAAGCATTTTTTTATTATAGTGCGAGCACGCAAGAGCTCGCGTATTCTACAACTTGCGAGTTCGCGACAGCACTATATTCCAATACGGTTGACTTAACACTATTTATGCGCCGGAGATCCCCCTAAATCCCCCTTAAGAAGGGGGACTTTGAGAGCATTCTTGTCCCACCCCCTACTCCCCTTTTTCAAGGGGGGTTAGGGGGGATCTGTCTTAAGTAAACGGTATTGCACTATATTCCTTCCATGTAGAAGTCACTGTCAACTGTCAACTGTCAACTGTCAACTGTCAACTTTCAACTGTCAACTGTCAACTGTCAACTTTCAACCGACTTTTGTACATAAATCTCTCGCAAGTGTGCGATCGATCGCAATTGAAAACCCCGTTGATTGGCTCGCCCGCGCGTCATTTCTGTGATTGTAATATTTTACACAATTTTCGATATTCAGGGAAGGTACGACTGGGAAAACTAGCTGGGGTTGGGCGTTATGCTCTCTTTCGGCAGAAGTCAAGCTAGCTTGTCCGTGCGGCAGTAGTCCTGTGAACTCAAAAAAGAAGCACACAAGTGCGATCGCCCTACCCGAAAGAATTGGTTTAAAGCCCAAAGCCCGATCGCCCTTGAGAAATTAAAATCAGACTATTCATTACTCCCATCCTCGGACTTCCAGGTAGAGGTCGCACTCAACTGTCAATTGTCAACTGTCAACTGTCAACTGAAATCACAATCTCCCTCTCAAGTAGCATAGACTAAATTTGTAAATTGTTATTAAATTTAGTTGTGCGCGACAGTAACTTAAAAGTTAAGAGAAGTTGCTAACACTACCTAGTGTAACAATCCTCAATCGCGTAGGAAATTTTACAGTAAATAAAATTAGAAGGTTTGTGATGAGAATTGCCCAAATTGCCCCCCTGTTCGAGCGAGTTCCGCCCCCAGCTTACGGAGGAATTGAACTGGTGGTCAGCCTCTTGACCGAAGAATTAGTCAGAAGGGGACATGAAGTCACCTTATTTGCCTCCGGCGATTCAATTACTTCTGCTACTTTAGAATCAGTTCACCCCAGAGCGCTGCGTCTCGATCCCACCGTTAAAGAATACGGCATTTACGATATGATGCAACTGAGCAAAGTATATGGAAAAGCCGGAGAATTTGATATCATTCATTCCCACGTAGGCTGCACAGCTTTGTCTTACTCGCACTTAGTAAAAACGCCCACAGTTCACACCCTCCACGGCATTTTTACCCCAGACAACGAGAAGATGTTTAGCTTGGCCCGCACTCAGCCCTATCTAAGTATTTCTAACTCTCAGCGGGAAGAAAGACTAAATCTCAACTACGTCGCCACAGTTTATAACGGCATCGATCCGGCGACTTACGAATTTCACCCGCAGCCGGACAATCCTCCTTATTTAGCTTTTCTCGGTCGTATTTCGCCCGAAAAAGGTGCTCATTTAGCCATAGAAATTGCTAAGGCTTCCGGCTGGCATTTAAAGATTGCCGGCAAAGTCGATATTGTCGATCGCGAATATTTCGAGCAAGAAATCAAGCCGCACATTGACGGCAAGCAAATAGAATATTTAGGCGAAGCCAACCACGCCCAAAAAAGCGTGCTGATGGGCGGTGCAGTCGCCACATTATTTCCGATTACTTGGCGCGAACCTTTCGGGTTAGTCATGATTGAGTCCATGGTAACGGGAACGCCCGTAATTGCCATGAAATTAGGCTCGACTTCCGAAGTTATTGTTCACGAAAAAACGGGTTTTCTGTGCGAAAGCGTGGCAGAATGTATCGCCGCCATCGAACCGGCCCGAGAACTCGATCGCAGCGCTTGTCGCCAACACGCGATCGATCGCTTCAGCGTTAAAACAATGGTCGATGGCTATGAAGCAGTTTACCGACAAATTTTAAAAGAGCGATTTTCTCAAAACGGTCACGCGCATCATTTGACAGAATTAGAACTGCACGGCAGATAGCTGGGCGAGGACAAATTAAACGCAAGGCGGGTTTAGTTATCCAAAATTTACTTACCACATTCAATCAACCGGGTTGTTTTATGGAAACACCCGGTTTTTACCTGAGTTTAATTAATTGTCATTTTAGTTGTCGTAAAACAGGCTCGAACTTTCAGTAGAAGATTCTCAGCAGCAAGAGGAAGAAGGACACGGCATTGCCATGTCCCTAATGTATTTCAGAAGATTAGATAATATTACAAAAGTTTTTTTAATTAATTTTTTGGGACGGGCTAGAAGCCCATCCCACAAGAAAAAAATGTGGGATGGGCTTCTAGCCCGTCCTAGCTATTTTTGCAATAAGTCTATTAAAAACTGCTGTATTAGTTGGTCGATATCATGCTGATTTTTTACCGAGCACTTCACTTTTTAGTCTGGATTTAATAAAAATTAAATTCATTTTAGGAAGTCAACTATTTGCTGGCATCAGTTGAAAAAAATGGTATGATGCTAATAGTGAAGCATTACATCAGGGTGCTTCGTGTCAAAATTTAATGCCAAAAAGTCAAGAGTCAAAAGCTCAAGAAAATTAAACTTTTGAAAGCTGGGAATCCACTTTTTGTAAAAATGACCGATACCTATGAAATAGAAGGAAAAACATTTGTCGCTGCTGCGGAGTTACCCGTAACCGAGTGGCCTTGCGCGATCGCCGATCGACCTCAACCAACACTCACCCTCAAAGACGATGATTTATTCCTGATTACTGACACCCTCGGCAACATCTCAGGCTGCTTAGAAGACGACAACGTGTCTAGCTTTGGGTTGTTTTGCCACGACACGCGCTTCCTCAGCCGCCTAGAATTGCAAATAGAAGGGCGATCGCCCATTTTGCTCAGCAGCAACGCCGAAAAAGGCTACCTGCAAACAGTTTTGTGCTCAAACCCCCGCATTGACGATCGCATCCCGGCAGAAACCATCGGCATCAGGCGAGAAATGGTCCTCAACGGCGGTTTGTTTGAAGAAATAGAAATCACCAACTTCACCACAAAACCAGTCAGCTTTGAAATAAGTCTCAGCTTCAACTCAGATTTCTTAGACTTATTTGAAGTCCGGGGTTACGGCCGCTCCCAGCGCGGGAAACTCCTGCGCCTGATGCCCCAAAAAACCGACGGAGCATCCCCCAGCGAATTTGCAGACAAAGCAGCTTTTCCTGACGCTGCAAACGGCAATAGCCACGGTGAAAATCCGGCAGTAGAAAACCCAAATGTGCCAATTCAAGAATCAGCAAAAAACTCGATCGGCGATCGAGCGATCGCCCCATATCCTTTCTGCGATCTTCAACAAGATTTAACCCTTGCCTACCAAGGTTTAGACGGCTTAGTAATGGAATCTCGGATCGAGTTTTACAACCAGCCACCATCACTGTTTCAGGGGAATACAGCAGTATGGCGCATCTCCCTAAAATCCCACGAAGCAATCAAATTGGGATATCGGCTCAAAATGCTGATCGACGGCAAATCGATCTCCCAAGTTACCACTCCCGTAAACCTAGTTCAAGCCAAAGCAGCGGAACTTTTAGAAGAGCGAGAATGGCTGACCGAAATTACCAGAATTAAGTCAGATAAAAACACCTTTAATCGACTCCTAAAACGCGCCGAACAAGACATTTATTCCCTACGACAAACCTTTGGCAAAGGCAAAGCAATTTCAGCCGGAGTTCCCTGGTTCTCGACATTATTCGGGCGCGACTCCATCATCGCCGCTGCTCAAATCTTAATTCTCGATCCAAGTTTAGCCAGACAAACTCTGACAACCTTAGCTCACTATCAAGGCAAAACCGACGACGATTGGCGCGACGAAGAACCGGGCAAAATACTGCATGAAATTCGCATGGGAGAAATGGCTCGCTGCAACGAAATTCCCCACACTCCCTATTACGGAACAGTCGATGCTACGCCTTTGTGGTTGATGCTTTACGCTGAATATTACGCCTGGACGTACGACAGCCAAACTTTAGATCTTTTGTGGCCAAATGCTTTGGCAGCGATGGAATGGATCGATCGCAAATGTGCCGCCACAGGCTACCTCAGCTATTACAAAAAATCCCAGCGCGGCTTAGCAAATCAAGGCTGGAAAGACTCGGGAGATTGCATCGTCAACCGATCGGGCGTCATTGCAGAAGGAGCGATCGCCCTTTGCGAAGTCCAAGCCTACGTTTACGCTGCCAAAACCAGGCTGGCAGAGATTGCCCGCATCAAGAAACGCATCGATTTATGCGATCGCTGGCTAGAAGAAGCAAAAGACCTAAAAACCCGATTCAACCGCGATTTTTGGATCGAAGATTTAGATTATTGCGCCCTAGCATTAGACGGCCAAGGCAAACCTGTAGACAGCATTTCATCAAATCCGGGACACTGTTTGCACCTCGGCATTTTGTCGCGAGAAAAAGCTCGCAGCGTAGCTGAAAGATTGCAAGCCCTAGATATGTTTAGCGGTTGGGGAATTCGCACCCTATCCTCCTTATCTCCCGCCTACAATCCCATAGGCTACCACACAGGCTCAGTCTGGCCGCACGACAACGCTTTGACAGCTATGGGATTGCGATCGCTCGGCCGAGTCGAACAAGCCCTAGAAGTAGCTCAAGGCTTATTTGACATGACTTTGCTGCAACCCTACGAGCGTCCCCCCGAACTTTTTTGCGGCTACGAGCGCAACAGCCAGAGCGATCGCCCCGTGCAGTATCCTGTAGCTTGCTCGCCCCAAGCTTGGGCAACTGGCAGCATTTTTCAACTGTTGCAAATGATGTTAAATTTAGTTCCCGATGCCCCTAACAACCAACTGCGAATTATCGATCCAGCCTTACCAGAATCGATTAATAAGTTGTCGCTAAACAACTTAAGGATAGGCTCAACTTTGCTAGATTTGGAATTTGAGAGATCTGGTTCCTCAACCGCTTGTCGGGTGATGAAAAAACGCGGCAATTTGCGAGTAATTATCGAAGCTTAAATGCGGCTAAGGATCGCAAATTAAATAACTTACAATTTTAATTGTTATTGTGGGGTGGGCGGGAGAGCCCGCCCTTTTTGGACGGGCTCTCCCGCCCACCCCACAAACTTGTGTAAGTTATTTAATTCTCATTCTTAAGTGGGAATTGGGAATTCCCAATTCCCTTGATTCGCGACACGGAAGTCACGGAGGCAGGGATAGCTTTTTTTCTCTTCCGACTTCATCGGACTTCTTCTTTCTGGCTTATTCTGGCTTATTCTGGCTTATTCTTCCCTCTTTCTTGTTCCTTCTTCCCTCTTCCCTCTTCCTTCTTCCCTCTTCCTTCTTCCCTCTTCCTTCTTCCCTCTTCCTTCTTCCTTCTTCCTTCTTCCTTCTTCCTTCTTCCTTCTTCCTTCTTCGCTGAGGCTATGTGACCGGCTATATTGTATTTAGAAGTGCATTGATTTGTTTGCAAAATGGCGCAATCAAATAACCGTAGTGAAGCGGGGCGAAAGCCATCACCCCAGCAGCTTCTGGAGCGAGATTATCCGCCGTGAACAATAGTAAGGAAGTGTGAAATTATGTCAAAAATTTTAGTAGTGGACGATGTTCCCAGCGAACTGGAAATCATCTGTCGCATTCTTCAAGATGCCGGAATGCAGGTGATCCGGGCTGGTGACGGCGAAGAAGCGATCGCGCTGATCCGAGAAGTGCCGCCGGATCTCGTGGTGTTAGACGTAGTGATGCCACGAATGAACGGATTTGAAGTGATCAGAGAATTGCGGGGCGATCGCGCCACTGCACACTTGCCAGTAGTATTTTGTACTCATAAAAACACCGATATCGATAAAGCTTGGGGAACCGATTTAGGCGCCGATGCTTACGTCAGCAAACCATTTGAGCCTCAGCAACTCGTCAACATCGTGCAGCGACTGCTTTGGGCTTAAACAAAATAGACCTCTTGCAAAATAATTTTGTGCTATTATAGAAAGTTTAGACAATTTTATAATCTAGCAGGCTGAACAAGTTTAAGGAGATGCCAATCAACCCCATAATTCAAAGTTTGACCTAAACTTGAGCAAACTTTTAAGGATAACATATATTTTTTTTGCAAGAGGTCTAATATAGCCGTTCTCCTAATAGTGAGGTAATTGGCAATAGGTAATTGGTAATCGCGCTTGACCTCACTCACACTCTTTTGTGCTATATCAAGTGTTCAGTAGCATTCACCAAATATCATAGCGAGAAACCCAGTTTTTTTTTCAACAAACATGGTTTCTAAATTCCTTAAAAGTGGTAGATATATTAGAGAAATCATTCCAGTTGCCCAGCCCGCTATTTATTTAACCATTTGATCCTGTAAAACCGATCCAGATAAACTCTCGGAGCGATCGGCTTTCCTAGCAAAGCAAATTCCTCATTTGTAAGATACACTAGAAACAAAAAATCAGGAATGAAAACAACTGCTACCCAGGCGGCGGGGAATCAGACAACTGGAACAAAGCAATTTCTCCTTTTCGGTCAAGGAGGCAGTCTCTTTGGCGTAGAGTTAGAAGCAGTGCGGGAAGTTCTTTCCCTCAACGAACAACCGATTTCCCCGGTTCCTAACACCCTGCCATTTTTGTTGGGATTAACCAACTTGCGGGGCGAAATCCTAGCAGCAGCAGACTTCGGACGGTTTGCTGGGCTCGATCCGGTTGACACCCACCACCCAAGCAGCCGCATCTTAGTGGTGGAAGCGCCCGATCCGCGAGATGTGAGATTGTCGAAAATGCGGATGGGCTTGGCTGTCTCCCGTGTCGAAGGAGTTTTGTCTCTAAATCCCGATCGCACTGTCTCAGCAGTAGATGTCAGTCCCGACTTGGCTCCCTTCTTAAAAGGTTTGTACAATTCCGAAGGACGCTTGCTAATGATAGTCGATGTCGAAGCGATCGCCCATTCCGAACGCTGGTAATTAAACAGTTGACAGTTGACAGTTGACAGTTGACAGTTGGCAGTTGACAGTTGACAGTTGGCAGTTGGCAGTTGACAGTTGACAGTTGACAGTTGACAGTGAGGTTTTTAGGCAGTTGACAATTGACAAAGGAAGAATATGGAGTCAATCTAAAATCTAAAATCTAAAATCGATCGCCTTTAATTTACCAATTCTTAATTTTATCATGAATTTTATCTATAGTTCGATCGCCACGACATTCACCCTGACATTACCTGACTTTTCTATTTCGCTGGTAGCTGGAATTGCCAATTGTATTATTTGTTTCTGTTACTTTGCGATCGCCTCGCTAATCAGCTTAGGTTTGTGGCGAAACCGTCAATTCGGGTTCGACATCTTCGCCACAGTCACAGCAGCCATATTTTGGAGCTGCGCTTTCGGCCACAGCGGCCACGCAGCCGAATACCTGGGATTGCCGCACTCCCATGTGGCACAAACTGTATCGGATTGGATAACTGTCATTCCGGCGATCGCCTTTTTGAGTCTGTCCAACCGCTACCAATTCTTAGTAGGTTCCACCCAAATTCTTACCTCCAAAAAAGCAACAGAACAAGCCCTCAGCGAAACAACCCAGCGATTTCAGGCAATCTTCGACCAAGCTTTTCAACTAATCGCATTATTGAACCCAGACGGCACTCTGATCGAAGCAAATCAGACAGCATTAGAATTGGGCGATTTGGAACCATCAGAAGTGCTGGGGCTAAAATTTTGGCACACACCTTGGTGGGCATCATCCCCAACCAACCAGCAGCGCCTCAAAACCAACATTAAACAGGTCTCGGCAGGCAAGTTTGTACGGGAAGAATACGAAATCACCGGAGCCAACAACCAGGTGACAGTAATTGACATATCATTTAAGCCCCTGTTAAATGAAACAGGAGAAGTATTTCAAATTCTCGCGGAAGGCCGCGACATAACAGCGCGCAAACAGACAGAAGCCAAATTGCAGCAGCTAACCGCAGAACTAGAGCAGCGAGTCAATGACAGAACCGAGCAGATTCAGCAAACCAACGCACTATTGCAACAGGAAGTTCGCGATCGCACCGCTGTTCAAGAGCAATTAAAAGCCTCTGAACAATTTTTAAACAACATCATCAACACCATCCCTGACCCGATTTATGTCAAAGACGAACAGCACCGCTGGCTAGCATTAAATGATGCCTTTTGTCAATACATCGGTCGCAGCAGATCGGAACTAATTGGCAAAGCTTACCGCGACTTCTTGCCCAAAGAACAAGCAGACATATATGAAGAAAAAAACCAATTAGTTTTCTGGGCAAACACCAGCAGCGAAACCCAAGAAACCATTACTGAACCGGACGGAAATACCCGTTTTCTGTCGGTCAAAAAATCTACCTTTGTAGATGCCGGCGGCAGCAAAGTCCTCGTTTGCGCCATTAGAGAAATCACCAACCGGGTGCGTATGGAAGAACAACTGCGGGAGACACTCGCCGAGGCTGAAAGCTCCCAAAACTTGCTGCGAACAGTTATTGACGCTACCCCAGACTTGATCTTCGTCAAAGATCGAAACTTCCGCTACAGCCTAGTCAACGCAGGTTTCGCCGCCGCCTTCGGCAAAACCCAAGCAGAAATGCTAGGCAAAGATGACCTAGAACTCAACGTACCCACAGAGCAAATATTCGGCAACTTCCATACCCAAACAGATCCTCAAAGACAAGTTAAAGGCTGGCGCGCTGATGACACAGCCGTACTCAACGGTCAGGAAGTCCATAACCCCAACGACATTGCCTCCTTAGCAGACGGCAAAGTACACATCTTCGACACCCAAAAATCGCCCCTCAAAGACGCAGAAGGCAAGATTCTAGGCGTTCTCGGCTTCTCGCGCGACATCACACAACGGCGCGAATCCGAACAAGAACTATTGCGGCTCAAAGCAATCTTAGAAACCACCACCGACTGGGTAGGCATGGCAGACTCCCAACAGCGCAGCATCTATCTCAACCGCGCAGCCAGAGAAATGTTGAGAGTTGGCAAGGACTCAGATTTAGCCGGAATTAGTATTTCTGACGTAACATCGCCCAAAAGTATGGACACTCTGATGGAAGTTGGTATCCCCGCAGCTTGCCGGGACGGGGTGTGGAGCGGCGAGACAATTTGGCAGACTTTAGACGGCGAAGAAATACCCGTTTCCCAAGTAATTATTGCCCACAAATCCCAGAGCGGAGAAGTTGAATTTATGTCAACGATCGCCCGCAACATTACAGAACGCAAGCGCACCGAACAAGCCTTGCAGCAGAACTTGCAAATGCTCGACCTTGCCAGCGATGCTTTGATTGTTCGAGACATTGACGGCACGATTAATTATTGGAACCAAGGCGCCCAGAGAATGTACGGCTTCACGAAACAAGAAGCTGTAGGCAAATGCACTCATACTCTATTTACTACCATCTTCCCCCAGCCTTTAGAAATAATATCGGCACAGTTAGCAGAGCGGGATTATTGGGAAGGAGAACTGATTCACACCACCAATTACCACACCACAATTACCGTATTCAGCCGCTGGAATTTGCAGCGAGACGAACAGGGAAAACCCAAAGCAATTTTAGAAACTAACAACGACATTACAGGCCGCAAGCAAGCCGAAATCGAAAATCAAAGATTGAGATCGATCGTCGAAAGTAGCTCGGATTTTATCGGGATGGCAACAATGGAGGGAGAGCCATTTTACCTGAACTCCGCTGGCATTAAGCTAGTGGGACTCAACTCTCCCGAAGAACTCAAAACTAAGAATACGGGGGAATTCTTTTTTCCAGAAGACCTCCAGCAATTCACAGCAGAAATTATGCCCACAGTCATGGAAACGGGCTATTGGCGTGGCGAGTTTCGGTTCAAGCACTTTGGCACCGGCGATCGCATTCCCGTTGACTACAGCGTATTTACAGTCAAACACCCAGAAACAGGAGAGCCGATGGGGTTGGCAACAGTTACCCGCGACATCAGCGATCGCAAACGGGCAGAAGAAATGCTGCGCGATCGCGAAAGACTGTTCCGAGCCATTTTCGACCAATCGTTACAATTCATGGGGCTGCTAGAGCCAGACGGTACTGTTTTGGAAATCAACCAAACAGCCCTCCTTGCCGCTGAGGTGGGGATTGAAGAGGTAGTAGGCAAGCCGTTTTGGGAAACCCCGTGGTGGCAGATTTCCCCAGAAGTCAAGCAACAGGTACGAGAAGCTGTCGCCAAAGCCGCCGCCGGCGAGGTAGTTCGCTACGAAGCGGAAGTCCTACTTACCGGGGGTTTCCTCGCAACCCTTGACTTCTCCCTCAAACCCATCAAAGACGAGAGCGACAAAGTCGTGCTATTAATTCCAGAAGGCCGCGATCTGAGCGATCGCAAAGCCCTAGAACGAGAGCTTTCTTTGCGTCAAGCTCGCTTTGATGCCTTTTTCGCCGCAGCACCAGCGGGAATGTTCATCACCGACGACCAACTGCGGTTCATGCAGTTCAACGAAAAATTAGCCGAACTCGGGGGCCAGCCGGCTTCGGCATACATCGGCAAAACCCTATGGGAAGCCGAACCGGAAATGGCACCGACGCTCGGCCCGGTGTACCAGCAGGTTTTTAGCAGCAACGAAGCGATTTTAAACATTGAACTCTCCCACGCCACCACCGCGCAGCCCGATGTAGTGCGGGATTGGCTGTCTTCTTACTTTCCTTTGCCGGGAGAGGACGGCAAACCCATTGGTATCGGTGCTTTCGTTCTGGAAGTGACCGATCGCAAAGCCCTAGAACGAGAATTAGTTTTGCGTCAATCCCGCTTTGACGCATTTTTCGCAGCGTCCCCAGCCTCAATGTTTATTTTTGACGACAAGTTGCGGTTCGTGCAAGTCAACGAAAGTTTGGCAGAAACTACAGGACCCTCAGTTGCCGAGCACCTAGGCAAAACCGTCACAGAAGTGATACCGGAAATGGTCGATACTCTACAGCCGATTTTGCAGGGGGTTTTGGCAAACAACCAGCCGCTTTTAAATATTGAGGTTGCAGGTACAACCGTCAATCAACCGGGCGTAATCCGAGATTGGCTGGCTTCTTACTTTCCTTTGGCCGGAGAGGACGGGAAACCGATCGGTGTTGGCGGTGTGGCGATCGAAATTACCGATCGCAAAAAAGCCGAAGCAGAGCGCGATCGATTTTTCACCCTGTCCCTAGACTTGCTTTGCATTGCCGATTTTGAAGGCAAATTCAAGCGTCTCAATCCCGCTTGGGCAAAAACCCTCGGCTACACAGTAGAAGAACTCCAAAACCAATCTTTTATCGATTTTGTCCATGCCGAAGACGTGGAAAAAACCTTGGCAGAAACGGCAAAAGTAGCCGGCGGTGCCGAAACAATATCTTTTGAAAATCGCTACCGCTGCAAAGACGGTTCCTACAAATGGCTGTCCTGGAAATCGCGACCGCTAATAGAAGAAAAGATCATGTATGCAGTCGCGCGCGACATTACCGAAAGCAAACAAACAATTAGTCAACTGCAAGAAACAACAGCCCAATTAGCCCGTTCTGAAGAGGAATTTAGAGGGCAAAGCAATCTCTTGCAACTGCTAATTAACAGCATTAGCGACGGCGTGGTTGCTGCCGATGCCAATGGCAATTTTGTGTTGTTCAACCCCGCCGCTACAAATATGTTTGGCTCGGGTTCCACAGATGCTCTCCCCAACGAGTGGGCGGCAAAATACGGTGTATTTTTGCCCGATACCGTCACTCCCTATCCCACAGCCGACATCCCTTTAGTACGCACGCTTCGAGGAGAATCCGTTGACGATGTAGATATTTTCACCCGCCACGCAGCCCAGCCTGAGGGCCTGTGGGTCAAAATTAACGGCCGGCCGCTCAAAGACGAAACAGGAGCAATTAAAGGTGGTGTAGTCGTTTGCCGCAACGTCACCCAGGAAAAAGCATCGCAGCAGCAGATGCAGCAGTTGGCCGAGGCACAGGAACGCTTGCTGCAAGAACTCAAAACGCGGCAAAATGCCCTCGATGAAGCTGCGATCGTCAGCGAAACTGACCTCAAAGGCATAATTACTTACGTTAACGAAAGATTCACCCAAATATCCGGTTTCAGCATGGGAGAACTGCTGCACCGCGACCACCGCATTGTCAATTCTGGCTACCATCCCAAAGCATTTTTTTCCGAAATGTGGCTGACAATTTCTCGCGGTTTGGTGTGGAAAGGGGAAATCAAAAATCGGCGCAAAGATGGCTCGTTTTATTGGGTAGATTCCACGATCGCCCCCATCTTCGATACTAGCGGTACCATAGTCAAATATATCGCCATCCGCTTTGACATTACCGAGCGCAAAGAGGCAGAGGAAGGACTGGAAAAATTTGCAGCCGAACGCAAAGCTGAAGCCGATTCGATGACGCAGCAAGTCCTCAAACTGTTGGGAGAAATTAAAGGCGCAGCTCAAGGGGATTTGACAGTCAGGGCGGAAGTAACGAATGACGTTTTAGGTGCTGTCGCCGACTCTTTTAACTTTTTAATTGGTTCTCTGCGGAAGGTGGTAACGGGAATTCAAACTTTAGCCGAACAGGTAACATCTGCCACTGGCGAGTCAATTAACAATACCAGCGAACTCACTCAACAGGCGGAAGTTCAAGCAGAAAAAATATCTGCAATCATGCGGGAAATCGAGCGAATCGTGAATTCGATCCGCGACGTGCGAGATGTTTCGGTGCGCGCCGAAACCGTTGCTCAGCAGTCTTCTCACACCGCAGAAGTCGGCGGTATGGCGGTCGATCGCGCTGTCGAAGGCATTAACGAGCTCCGATTGACGATCGCCTCTACCTCAAAAATGATGAAGCGTTTGGGCGAATCTTCGCAACAAATCGGCAAAATTGTCACTTCGATTTCTCAACTGGCTTCCCAAACCAATTTGTTAGCTCTCAATGCTACGATTGAAGCAGCCAGAGCCGGCGAACAAGGTTTAGGTTTTGCGGTTGTCGCCGAAGAGGTGCGGAAGTTGGCAGAGCGATCGGCCGGCGCGACTGAGGAAATCTCGGAAATTGTGGGTACAATTCAAGAAGAAATCAGCCGCGTGATGAAGGCAATGGAATCGGGAACGCTGGAGGTAGTGGAAGGTACTAAGCTAGCAAGCGAAGCTAAAACTCACCTGAATGCCATCATCGAAGTTAGTCGAGAAATGAATGCTTTGGTGCAGAATATTACTCGCGCTTCGGCTAAACAAACTGTTTCGGCTGAGGAGATTTCTAACAGTATGCAGCAAGTCAATGAGATTGCAAATACAACTGCACAAAAAGGTTCGGACGTTAAGGCATCGCTTGATGATTTATCTGGTTCTGTCAGCAAATTGCAAAAGTCGGTCGCGAATTTCCGTTCGTAATGTTAAATTCCCGACTTTTTAAAGAAGTCGGGAATTTGGATATTGTCGCAGTGTGAGATGATGAATGCTAGGATGGATGAGTATTGGAAATATTTTAGGGTGTGACTATCGTGTTTGAAATCGAGTTTACAGACCAAGCAATTGAGGATTTGCAGTGGTTTAAGAAACACGAACAGAATGTAATTGTTGACGGTATTGAAGCTAACCTTTGTTATGAACCCACTACGGAGACGCGCAACCGGAAACCCCTGCGTCCAAACAATACAGCAGAATGGGAATTGAGAGTGGGGCTATATCGCGTTTTGTACAACGTTGAGCAGCAAGTTAAAATTGTCAGTATAGAGCGCATCGCTGGCAAGCCTGGGAATAAATACATATTTCAAGGGGAAGAGGAAGAACTATGATGAACTGGGATTATCGAGTATTTTTTGAGGATGGCGGGTACACAATTCGCACGGTGTATTATGACGATACGGGTGCGATCGCAGCCTGCGCCGAAAAAGAAACTGCACCTTATGGAGAATCATTGGCAGAACTTCAAGCAGAATTAAACCAACTCCTGGCTGCTCTAAAAAAGCCAGTTATTTCTGCTGACGATGTGCCGGCTCCAAGCGATCGTCCGAAGGCAAAAAGAGGAAAATCATTGCAAGCAGTGCGGCAACAACTTGGCTTGCAATCGGAAATAACGAAAGAAAGTTCGTTGAGTTCAAAGGATTAATAAAAAACCGAGGTTATCGGTAATAGTTCAAAAGTACTGGGCACCGATATTCATATTTATAGCAACCGCCACATCCGGCGCTCACATAAATAACCTGATGAATAGAGCTTAGAACCCTATAGCATAAACGGTTTGATTCCCGTACCTTGTAACTGTCAACTGTCAACCATTCGACTACGCTCACGGCAAGCTCTCAACTGTCAACTGTCAACTGTCAACTGTCAACTGCTATATATGGATGATGATGATTTAAACGAATTAATAGATGCTTTTACCGCAGAAACGCAAGAGTTTCTCCAGTCAATGGAAACTCACCTGCTGGCGATGGAAGGCGCAGATTTGAAAGGGCGACAAGCGGGTGTTAAAGAAATGTTTCGGGCCGCTCACTCGATTAAAGGTGCGGGTTCGATGTTGGGCTTTCAAGACGTGTCGGCGGCGGCTCACACGCTGGAGGACTGTTTTGTCATTTTGCGCGATCGCACGGACTTGTCGGCCCTGGAACCGGTCACTATAACTGTTTTGCTGCAAGGGGTGGATGCTCTCAAAAAGATAGCGGCCGAAGCAATTCACCACTCGGATGTCAGCACTCCCGATCAAAGGTCAAACCTGGAGGCGATCGCCCAAATTCATGCCCAGTTCGAGGCAAAGTACGGCAAGCCGGGGCCGCCGCCAGTCCCCGCAGCCAGTCGATCGGCAGCCCCGGAAACCCTGAAACTGATTTTTGAACACGAATTGCCGCCAATCTTCAATCGCCTAGAAACTGAGCTTTCCCAAGCTTCGGAGGCAGATTTGCCAAAAAGCGTCACCGCCCTCAACCAGGTTTATTACCAACTCTCCGGCTTGGCTGGAATGCTGCAATTGCCGGATTTTGGGAAAGTCGCTGAACCCCTCAGAGATTTGATCGACTCTCCAGATTTGACTTTACAGCGGTTGCAGTCCGAGGGTTGGGCGATCGCCCAGTCGTTGCAAACCGCACGCCAGCAGCTATTAGACGGAAGGGCGATCCTCTTCGAGGGCTGCGCTAACGAACTCCCCCAAATCTCCCCCCCACCCCCAAACGAATCACAAACATCCGAAACCTCCCCCCCTCTCCCCCTCTCCCCCTCTCCCCTCTCTCCCTCTCCCCCCCTCCCCAACCCGCAGCGACCAACAATCCGCGTAGACTTAGAACGGTTAACAGAATTAGTGAATCTGGTCGGAGAATTAGTCATCAACCGTACAAATTTGGAACTGCAAGAATCCGAATTGCGCGGCGAAGTCAAACGCATCCGCCGCAGTATCGTAGATTTAAATCAATTCGGCGGCCAGTTGCGCGAAGAATACGACAGACTGAGTTTTGCAGACTGGAGAGGAGGAAACGGCAATTCGGGATTAGGAAAACTTGCAGGATATGAAACAGAATTTCCACTGATTGTTAACGACAAATCCTCGATCGACCATTCTCACTTCGATATCTTAGAGATGGATCGTTATACAGAGTTCCACTCAACCGCCGCAGAAGTCATCGAAACCGCCGAAGCAATTTCTCAATCCGCCACCAAATTAGACACCTTAGCAATGAAATTCGAGCGCAGTACCGACCAACTGCGCCGCATCACCGAACAACTTCGCAGCCGCGTCATGCAGTTGCGAGTCGTGAGTTTCAGTCGCGCCGTAGACCACTTACCGAGGGCGCTTCGGGATATGTGCCTCACCTACGATAAAGATGTCAACCTGCTGTTAGTAGGAAGGGATACCAAAATTGACGAAAGTTTGCTCGACGCTTTGCGCGATCCCTTGGTACATTTAGTAAGAAACGCTTTTGACCACGGCATCGAAATGCCCGAAGTTCGGCAAGCAATTGGCAAACCCGCCAGCGGTCAAATTGAAATCGAAGCCCGCCACCAAGGCGGCCAAACTATTATTACTGTCGCCGATGACGGTAAAGGTATTGACCCGGAAATCATTCGCCGCAAAATAGTTAAAAAGGGTTTAGCGACGGAAGAACAAGCCCAAGAATTTTCGATTGCCGAACTCTATGATTTTCTATTTTGGCCCGGTTTCAGCACTGCCGAGGAAGTGAGCGATCTTTCCGGGCGAGGAGTCGGACTCGACGTGGTGCGAACAAATTTGCGGACTGTGCGGGGGACTGTGAAGGTGGATTCTCGCCTGGGAAAAGGTACGAGTTTTATCATCAAACTGCCATTGTTGCTGTCGATTACTGAGGCTTTGATGGTAAAGACCGATCGCAATAAAATAGCAGTACCGCTAGATGCAGTCGAGGAAATTCTGCATATTAAAGCTTCGGAAGTTCACACCGCCGGCAATCAGCCGATGTTGTGGTGGCGGGATGAATTTATTCGTTTGGTGCGACTGCAAGATTTGCTCGAATACAGCGTCGTCGGGCCCGATGGCCCCTCTCCAGACCCTTTGACTCAAGATCACATTCCCGTCTTGGTTTTGGCTTCTACCGAAGGAATGCTGGCGGTGGCCGTGGAACGCCTGATCGGCCAGCAGGAAATTGTGGTTAAACCTTTGCCGCCTCCTCTATCCAAGCCTCGCGGGGTTTTGGGGAGTACGATTTTGGGGGACGGTAAAGTTGTAACTATTTTGGATGTGGATGATTTGGTGGGTCAACCTTTATCCAATAGTTCGATCGCCCCTGTGTCTGGTAAAGTGCCACAAGTGGCGCCGACTTCGAGTCAGTCGCCCCAGATTTTGGTAGTGGACGATTCCTATACAATTCGGCAGTTGTTGTCTCTGATGCTGACTCGTGCCCGCTACCGCGTAGTTCAGGCTAAAGACGGCTTGGATGCCCTGGAAAAGCTGCAAAATGGTCTTGATTGCAGTTTGGCGATTGTCGATATTGAAATGCCCCGGATGGATGGATTTGAATTATTGCGCTCTATGCGATCGACCCAGCGGTTTGCTAAGATTCCCGTAGCCATGCTGACATCCCGCAGCGGCGAAAAACACCGACAAATGGCAATGGAATTAGGCGCCAATCAATATTTTACGAAACCTTACAGTGAATCTCAACTTTTAGAAGCAATACCAAAATTAATCAAACATTAAATAAAGGTACGTTGTTGCGCTTTAGCGCTCTTTCATATATATACAAAGAGCGCTGAAGCGCAACTACATACCTAGAAAAAAATACTATTTCCCAGCAGTGCCTGGTAACGAATAGATTCCCAATCTAAAATCAAAAATCGCATGACTCACACGAATTACAATCGCCGCTTTCGCAGCAAGAAACAAGGCGCTGTCAGAACTCCTCCTCGAAAACTTGTGTCCTTTGAACTGGGAAACGTTAATTATGCGGTTCCTATAGAAAAAGTGCAGCGTGTTGTCAAAGACTTTAATCCCTACGGTTTTTTAGATAGCGGTCAAAGTTTAGTTCGGCACCAAGAAGAACTAATTACCCTGATTAATTTATCTAAAATATTTCCTAGCAGTCGGAGTATTGCTGACTGCAACTACCTGATTGTTTGCAGCTTAAATAAAAGCGATCGCTTGGGAATTCCCATTCCTGAGATGCCGAAGATTTTGGAAATTGCCGAAGAAAGTTTCTGCGAAATTCCAGAGTTGTACCGCCAACAGCAACTACCTGCGGTAATAGAAAAGTTGATTCGCGCCCCTGACGGTTCCGAAGTTTTTTATCTGAATTTGGCTCTATTTAGCCCAACCTAATATCTAGCAATTTTCAGTCATCATCCAAACGAGGAAGCCCAATATTTGCTCAACCGGAAGCAGAGAATAATCAGTAAGATCGATAGATACGCATTGCTCTTCTAGTTTAAGAAACCGCCAAACTGTACCGCTAGTTACGGTTCCGTAAATAGTCGATATCGGCTGTTGCTTTTGTTGGTTAAAACGTTGAGCGGCAACCATTTCTGCAAGGCATTGCCCCAAACCTGGTTTAAGGTCTTCTTTCTTGGCTTCCACTAAGACAACCGCAGGGGCTTTAATAAATAGTTGTTCCGGGGAACGACTTAGGAGAAAGTCCACATAGCCTGTGAGTTCAGCCTCCGGTTCTACATTGAATTCTTCGCCGGAAAAAACGCTAATCTGCCCTTGAAGCTGCCGTTTGACTTCCAGCAACACAGGATTGATAATCCCCTCAGATCGAGCTTTTTCACTGCTGACTGCGATCGCCCATGGAATCGTTTCTTTAAGAGTATCCTGAAGCAAAAGACTAGGAGTGACTGGCGCAATTTCGGGGAAGAAACGCGCGCCTTCAACGATCGTAAGATTGAAATCCTCTACAGCTTTGCTGAGAGTAAATTTACTGTAAGGCATAGGTTAATTATTTGCGATCGCATACCGTAACACTTTTGACTGAAATCAGGAATGTTTTATTTTTGGCTTAATATACTCGATTGAGTGTACCATCTTTACAGAGAATTTGCTGTAAATGGTATTCTTGCAAGCAAGAAGTTATTTATTTATGAAAAAAATCACAATACTGTCGATCGCCCTGCTAATTTCTGCCGCCACTCTAGAATATCCGAAGGTGGGGCTGCAACTAAGGGCGATCGGGCAAACACCAACGCCCCAAACACCAACACCTCAACCACCAATCATCCAACCACAAATACCCCAACCACCGACAACTCAACCACCAACACCCCAAACACCAACACCCCAAACACCAACACCCCAACCAAAAGCAGAAGATCCCAAAAAGCTCGGTTACGTCTCCCCAGAATTTGCCGAAAGGTTCTCCCAGCAACAAATTGACCAAATCAACGCCAACGTCGAAACGCTGTTGCTAACCCAAAGCTGCGTCCGTTGCGACCTCCGAGCTATAAAATTAGTTAACATACGCTTAAAAAATGCGATCGTCACAGGAGCAGATTTATCAGACGCCAGCCTCAGCGGTAGTACCTTCGAGATCTCAGATTTTGTCAACACCAATATGGCTCGCACAGACTTAAGCGGAGCCCAGTTAATCGGAGCGAGAATCAGCAACACCAACCTCCGAAAAGCCAACTTGACAGGAACCAATTTAGACGGTGCAGACTTGCGATTTTGCGACCTCAGAGACGCAAATCTGTCAAATGCGAACCTCCGGAATGCTAATATAGATGGCGCTAGTATCGATCGAGCCAGCATGGCCGGCACAACCATGCCAGACGGCCGAAAAAATTAATCACAAAATCTTTCCTAGAGGCAGAAACCGGGTTTTTTTTACGAAGCTACTGCATCAAAACCCTTAATCGCATAAAAAACCCGGTTTCTTTGGTATTGATAAGTCCAAAAATATAAATCAAACAGCCAAAAACCTCTGAACCACCTCATCACTCAACTCGCTAGTGCTTCCAGAAGCCACAATCCCGCCTTTCTGCATAGCATAATACCAATCAGCTTGCCGCACAAAATGCAAATGTTGCTCCACCAACAAAACCGAAATTCCCCTAGTCGCAACTACCCGGCGCACAGCAGCTTCAATGTCTAAAATAATCGACGGCTGAATTCCCTCCGTCGGTTCATCCAAAACCAGCAATTTCGGCTCACCCATCAAAGCCCTAGCGATCGCCAACTGCTGCTGCTGTCCCCCGCTCAAATCGCCCCCCATGCGATCGAGCATAGTCTTCAAAACCGGAAATAACTCAAAAATCTCATCAGGAACTTCAGGATTTTTGGTCAGAGTTGGTTTCGCTTCCAACCCTAACAATAAATTTTCTTTAACAGTCAAACGCGGGATAATTTCGCGCCCTTGAGGCACATAA
This sequence comes from Microcoleus sp. PH2017_05_CCC_O_A, assembly GCF_020738785.1. NCBI lineage: Bacteria > Bacillati > Cyanobacteriota > Cyanophyceae > Oscillatoriales > Microcoleaceae > Microcoleus > Microcoleus sp. PH2017_05_CCC_O_A. The sequence continues at coordinate 30,250 of NZ_JAEQCB010000014.1, forward strand.
CCAATCCCCAATTTAGCCCGCTGGTGAGTCAACTTAGAGACAATAGATTGTCCGCCAAAATTAATTGTGCCGCTGCGAGGTTGCAGCAAGCCCATTAGGGTTTTTAGCATAGTAGTTTTGCCAACACCATTGCGGCCGATCAAGCAAACCATTTGCCCCGCATTAACACTTAAATCGACACCGCGCAAAATGTGACTTTCGCCATAGTAAACATTCAAATCAGAAACTTGCAGCATATGTTTGATAATTAGTAATTAGTAATCGGTAATCCGTTACATCCGTTACACAATCCGTTGCCGAACTTCTTCACTCTTCTGGTTTTCCCAAATATACCTCAATTACCCGATCGTCATTTTGCACCTCATCCATCGTTCCCTCGCACAAAACAGCACCCTGATGCAACACCGTCACCTGCCGCGCAATTTGCCGCACAAACTCCATATCATGTTCAATTACCAACACCGAATGACTTTCGGCCAGCGAAATCAGCAACTCTCCAGTTAACACAGTTTCCTCATCAGTCAAACCCGCCACAGGCTCATCCACCAACAACAAATCAGGAGATTGCGCCACCAACATCCCAATTTCCAACCACTGCTTTTCCCCGTGAGAAAGCAAACCAGCCAAAACATCAGCCTTAGCAACCAAACCAATAGTTTCTAACAAACCCGCCACCGTGCGCTTTTCAGCAGCAGGAGCAGGCTTAAACAGAGTTGGAAATACATTTTTATTGCCGTTGCAAGATAGCTCCAAATTTTCGCGCGGCGTTAAATTCAAGTAAACTCGCGGCGTTTGAAACTTGCGGCCAATACCCAGACGCGCAATCTGATATTCGGACAATTGGCGCAAATTTTTGCCCTTAAATATCACTCGCCCTTCCGTCGGCTGCACCTTCCCCGTAATCGAATCGAGAAAAGTTGTTTTCCCCGCACCGTTAGGGCCAATGATAACTCGGAGTTCCCCCGCATCCATGCTGAAATTTAAACCGTTGATGGCTTTGAAACCATCAAAACTAACAGTCAAATTTTCTATCTCTAATACTTTTCCCTTCATAACTTTAATTCCGCAATATACAACAACTGATTTTTCTTGATTTTCCTGAATTTTAGTTGTAGGGTGCGTCAGTAAACAGTCTCTGGAAAAACCGAAAAATCTGCGGGCTGACGCACCTTACATAACTGCTTGTCCTTAATTGTCTTTGGAAGGTGCGTCAGCCTATAGTCTTTGAGCTAGCCGAAACATCTACTGACTGACGCACCCTACATAACTGCTACTGTTCAATCGCTGCGATAGCGTAAACAAGTTAATTACACCTTGACAGTGCTGGCATTAGGCAACGTACTAGATTAGATATTTAAGACTATTTTACAACCAGTTTAACATGATATTTTGTAATTATTCTCCTTTTTGTTAAGGATTGTTGATTTTTCAGAAGAGTCTGTGATTCTGGTATTATAATATGGCAACAGCTTGGTGCAGGTACTTTCAAGCTAAAAAAATACAGACTCTTAAAATGCGATCGCCTCTACTCCATTTCTCGCTCAACCGCCGGAGAAACAGGCTGTTGCAGAAAACGCCAAAATAGGAGGAGCGGGCAAGATGACGGCGCAAAATCGATACCAAACAGTCAAAGAACTAGGACGCAACCCAGAAGGAGGGCGCGTCACATCTCTAGGACTTGATACCAGTGTCAACCCGCCAATCAAGGTAGTCCTCAAAGAATTTCGCTTCGCCCAACAAGATTCTAATTGGTCGGGATTTAAAGCTTACCAACAAGAAATAGAAGTCCTCAAAGCATTGAATCATCCGCGCATCCCTGGCTACAGGGATTCTTTTGAAACAGCAGCCGGATTTTGTTTGGTACAAGAATACAAAGATGCTTCATCCCTGGACAAGCGCCGTACTTTTAAACCAGAGGAAATGAAGCAAATCGCTGTTTCTCTTTTAGAAATTTTGGTTTACTTACAAAGTCATGTTCCGCCAGTGATTCATCGGGACATCAAACCAGAAAACATTTTAATAGACAAACAAAAAAATGTTTACCTAGTAGACTTTGGCTTTGCTCGGATTGGCAAAGAAAAAAATGCTATCAGCAGCGTCTGTGCGGGGACAATGGGGTTTATGTCTCCAGAACAGTTATTTAATCGTCCCCTCAGCGAAGCTTCAGATGTTTACAGCTTGGGGGCGAGTTTAATCGCTTTGGTGACTAATACTCGATCGGCTAATATTGGGAATTTAGTTGATGACAACAGTCGCTTCAATCTTCAGGGAATAGCACCCCAACTGAATCCACTGTTTATTAAGTGGCTCAAGAAGATGGTGGAGCCTAACTCCAAACGTCGCTTTCCTAATGCAGAAGCGGCGCTGAAAGCCCTTCAGCCTATTGACATTACTGGTAAAAGTTCGTTACTAACAATCCTTCGCGATCGATGCAAAAATTTGAATCTATCGCCAAAAGTGCGATCGCGAATAATTGCCAGCGGAACTGGAACTCTAATAATAATAATTGCAGTTTTTGTTCTTCCCATTTCATTGAAGTATACAATAATTCAGTTCTTGGGAGGTAACTCCTCAAGGCTGTGTGATTCAATTCGCGCAGGAAACAGCGATATTGCTATAAATTATCTCAAATGGGGAGGCAACCCCGAGCCGCTTTCCGAGGGTTCAAATATTAAAATTTCCCTGCTGAGATGTGCCTTGTTGAGTGTCAATAGAAACAAATATTTTATCGAACAACTAATTGATAAGGGAGCAGATGTTAATTTCAGATCGGAAGGCGGCGAAACTCCACTTCACTTGATTGCTAGTATGATAGGAAACGATACGATCGAATTAGCAGATTTATTAATTACTAAAGGAGCGCAGGTTGATGCGAAAAATAATAGTTCACAAACTCCTTTGTCAGTGGCTATTTTCGGGCCTAACAACATTCAAATGGCCGAACTATTAATTTCCAAGGGCGCGGATATCAATATTAAGGATATTCGGGGCCGGACTCCACTGCATATAGCAGCTAAGACTCAATATTATGGCATAAAATTAACACAACTTTTAATAGCCAAAGGTGCAAATATTAATGCCAAGGCTGATATTGGTACTCCACTGCACGCGGCTGCCAGTATAGAGAGCTTTCTGACAGTGGAATTACTGGTTCAAAGAGGAGCTGATGTTAATGCTAAAAATGATTCTGGTCAAACTCCACTGGATCTGGTAAGTAGAAATAATAGAAATTTAAATCTTATCAAATTTCTCCAAAGTCATTCCAAATCTCAATGAGTCACATCCTGTGATTACTGGTTCCTTTCACTATGCCCCTTATCCCAAGTCCAGAGGCTCTGCCTCGCCTGTTTTGGATATATTTACTTGTTCCCAGGCTGTTTCCCTTTTGCTGGTTTTTGCTGGTTATCAGGTACAGCCTGGTAACAAGTATTTGGGTAAGATGCGGACTCAAGTCTTCACTAAAAACCTCTTAGCCTGGTAACGAGTATTTGAGCTAAATGCGGACTGAAGTCCTCACTACGAACCTTTTACTCAAAGCTAAAACTATTAGAAGTGCTCGTTACTGGAGCTGGAGTTGCAGCCATAATCCGCTCAGCCAACTTCGAGAGTGGCAGACTTTGCAAATACACTTTACCCGGCCCGGTTAGCTTGACTAAAAACAAGCCTTCGCCACCAAATAAAGCATTTTTAAAGCCGCCCACAAACTGAATATCGTAATCTACCGTCGGCGCAAAAGCTACCAAACAACCAGTGTCCGCCCGCAACACTTCGCCAACTCCCAAATTTTTCTCAACGATTGTTCCTCCCGCATGAACAAAAGCTAACCCGTTACCCTGTAATTTTTGCAGAATAAAGCCTTCTCCGCCAAAGAAACCGGCACCCAGCCGCTTGGTGAAAGCTACCTCAATTTCAATCCCGTTGGCGGCACAGAGAAATGAGTCTTTTTGACACAAAAATTTACCGCCAAGTTTGCCTAAATCGAGGGGAATTACTTTACCCGGATAGGGTGCGGCAAAAGCGACGCGGGCTTTGCGATTTCCGGCGTTGACAAAGGTGGTAATGAAAAAACCCGCTCCTGTCAGCATCCGCTTGAAACCTTGAAATAGGCCACCACCTGTGGATGTTTGCATTTGGATGTCGCCTTCCATGTATGTCATGGTTCCTGCTTCGGCCCTGACGCCTTCTTTGGGGTCGAGTTCAATCTCGATGAGTTGCAAATCGTCGCCGTAGATTTTGTAGTCAATAATATCTGCCATACGTTTCCCCTCAAATTTTAAAAAAACGAAGCTGCTTGCTACTGATATCTAAGCAGGTGGACATATATATTGCATCTGGGGAGCGAGTCATGTTAACGAAGCGAGCCGCTCCGAAAGCTGGTCTCCAGTCTATGGCGATTGCTTCGTTTCTCTCTTCCGGGTGACATTTATTTATATCCGCCTACTTATATATACACGATATTTTTGCAATCAATGTTCAAGTTCTTCTTTTTCGTGCTGTATTTCGGGGTCTTGTTCCAGGCTGGGGTAAGTAGATGCGTACTTGGGTTTTCGGAACAAGCGGCGGATGTGTTCAAAATCTTGATTTTGCAGCCATCCGACTAAGCCGTCTGGCAAGACTGTGACTACTATTAAAAATAGCGCGCCTTGGAAAAACAGCCACACTTCGGGGAATTGTTCGCTCAAGAAACTTTTGCCAAAGTTGACTAGCAGCGCTCCCAATATTGCTCCTGATAATGTGGCGCGACCTCCGACTGCTACCCAAATTACCATTTCGATGGAAAATGCTATATCCATTGCCTTTGGCGAAATAATTCCCGTTTGTACGGTGAATAAAGCGCCTGCAATCCCGGCTAAGCCGGCGGAAATTGCAAATACTAAAACTTTGTATCCTGTGGGATTGTAGCCGGAGAAACGCAGGCGCACTTCGTCGTCGCGAATTGCTAGTAGCAAGCGCCCGAAACGCCCGCTTGTCAGCCAGCGGCAGAGGGCGTAAGTTGCTGCTAGAAATAGTACGGTGAGAATGTAGAAAATATATTGAGTATCTCTGCCGTTTACTGTGGCTCCGAATAGGGTTTTAAAGTCGGTGAGTCCGTTGGTGCCGTTAATCAGTTTTTGCTGGCCGTTAAAGAAGTTGAAAAATACAATTGTGGCTGCTTGGGTGAGAATTGAAAAGTAAACGCCTCGAATGCGATTGCGGAATACTAAGTAACCTAAAAGTCCGCCCAAGATGGCTGGGATGAGGAATAGGGCGATGACAGAGAAGGGAAATGAATAGAATGGTTGCCAAAACCAGGGCAGTTCGGTGACGCCGTAGAGGTTCATGAATTCGGGTAATTGACTGCTGGCGGTTGGGGGAATTTGCAGTTTTAGGTGCATGGCGAATGCGTAGCCACCGATCGCAAAAAATACGCCATGTCCCAGACTGAGCAAACCTGTATATCCCCAAATTAAGTCTATACCGAGAGCTACAATCGCTAGTGCTAAAAATCGTCCCAATTGGTTGAGACGAGCGTCAGCAAGTATTCCTGGGACGATCGCGATCGCAATTATGGCGATCGCCCCTACAATTGCTGCTTCTTTAAACAGAGCCTTTTTTTCTGTATTCTTCATTTTTTTGCCGCTCAAAGCTGTAGTTTTTAATTCTCAACAGTCCGTCCTTTTTGCGGAAAAATTCCGCCCGGCTTCACTTGCAGAAAAGCCATAATTAAGGCGAATACCATGACTTTTGCCATGCTGGTGGTGGCGAAAAATGTGAAAAAATCAGCTAAAGGCTTGACAGGAGCAAACATTAATGCAAGTGTTCCCGATCCGATGAGATAATTTGCAGTGCCGATCGCCATTGCAGCAACTATACTGCCCATAATCTTGCCCACACCGCCCACAACCACCACCATAAAGGTATCGACTATATAATTTTGTCCGGTATTTGACCCTACAGAACCAATCAAACTAATCGCGCACCCAGCGACACCAGCCAATCCCGAACCCAAAGCAAAAGTCAGCGCATCTACTTGTTCGGTAGGTATTCCCAAACAAGCGCTCATGCTGCGATTTTGCGTCACAGCGCGAATCCGCAATCCCCACACAGACTTTTGCAAAAATAGGTAAATTCCTGCCAAACAAATGCCTGTCAGCGCAATAATAAAAAGTCGGGCGTAGGGTAACTGAAAAGTTCCCAGCGGGATGCCGCCGCGCAGCCATGCAGGCGCAGTCACATCAACGTTTTGAGCGCCAAACCAAGGTTGAGTTACTGCCAGTTTGTAAGTTTCCCCTAAAAATGCGCTCACTGCCCAGGAAATACCGAGAGACAGAGGCAAAATTATGGCGATAAATGTGCTGCGAGTGCGATCGAAATCGGGGCGCCGTTTCAGCACCTGCAAGCCGCCAAAAAACAGCAAACAAAACACCGCAATTCCCGTTACCAGCCCCCAACTGACGCTGCGAACAAACTGCTGCAAAATCAAACTTACGCCCCACGTCGCCAGCAGAGTTTCTAGCGGCCGCCCGTAGAGATGACGAATCACTCCCCGTTCGAGAATTAATCCTACTAATGCCGCCACTAAAAAAGCGAGGGGAATGGCAAATAAAATATAAGTTTCAAAGGCAAATCCTCCGATACCTTTGAAGAAATTCTGCACTACAAAAGTTGTATAAGCCCCCAACATCATCAACTCGCCGTGAGCCATATTAATTACGCCCATCAGCCCAAAAATAATCGCTAATCCCAGGGCTGCAATTAGCAAAACAGCGCCGATGCTAATGCCATTAAATAAACCGTCCAATAAGTCGATCGCCATTTTTTTCCTCTTACTTTTTTACATACAATAAATATTTTTTGTAGAGGTAGGTTTTATTTCATGCGTCTCAACTTAGAACTAAAACCATCTGTATAATAGCGCTGGTAGCCAAGTCTCGATCCCCCTAAATCCCCCTTAATTAATAAGGGGAGTAGGGGTTGACTTTGAAATCAAGATATTGTCCCCCCTCCCACCAGGGGGGTTAGGGGGGATCGAATATCTGTTGCCAACATTAAATAAAATTGGTCTTGGCTACTTATGGTGCCTTGAATTTGCCGCCTTTTGCGGGGTCAGACCAATCGCAAGAAAAACCTTTTGTTTCAGCGACAAACTGATTCCAAGGAATCGGCTTCACGGCTTCTGGCGTAGCAAAAGTGATGTTAAACAAACCATCTTCTCTCACTTCGCCCAACCGCACAAATTTAGAAAGGTGATGGTTAACTTCCAGGGTTACTTTGCCACCCGGGGCGTCAAAAGTTTGACCCAAAGCTGCTGCCCGCACTTTTTCCAAATCGTCTGGTGTTCCTGCTTTTTCGACGGCTTGCTTCCACAGGTAAACCATGATGTAAGCTGCTTCCATCGGGTCGTTAGTCACTCTGTCTTTGCCGTATTTTGCCTTGAAAGCTTCCACAAATTTTTTATTTGCCGGAGATTCCACAGTCATGAAGTAATTCCAGGCGGCGTAATGGCCTTTGAGATATTCTACGCCGATCGCCTTTACTTCTTCTTCTGCTATACTGACTGACATTGACGGATATTTGTCCGGGGTCAAACCTGCGCCCTGCAACTGTTTGAAAAATGCGACGTTGCTGTCGCCGTTGAGGGAATTGAAAATGACACCACCTTCGGGTAAAGCTGCCTTGATTTTAGTAATAATTGGCGTGACTTCTGTACCGCCCAAAGGTATGTAATCTTCCCCAACTAATTCGCCACCTTTGGCTGCTAGCTGTGCTTTGATAATAGTGTTTGCGGTGCGGGGGAAAACGTAGTCCGACCCGACTAAGAAGAATTTTTTGCCTTTATTTGCTAGCAGCCAGTCTACTGCTGGTTCGATTTGCTGGTTCGGCGCAGCCCCGGTATAAAAGATATTCTTGGAGCACTCTTGACCCTCGTATTGTACGGGATACCAGAGCATATGATTTTTTTCTTCAAATACTGGTAACACTGCTTTGCGGCTGGCGGATGTCCAGCAGCCAAAGACGGTGACAACTTTGTCTTGATCGATCAATTTTTTGGCTTTTTCGGCAAAAGTCGGCCAGTCTGAGTTGCCGTCTTCTACTATTGCTTGGATTTGTTTTCCGAGGACGCCGCCAGCTTTATTGATTTCTTCTATCGCTAATTGTTCAGCCTCCACAACGCTTTTTTCGCTGATTGACATTGTGCCGCTCAAGGAATGCAAAATTCCTACTTTGATCGTGTTCCCACTGCTGGCTGCTGGTGCTGCTGGTGTAGTTCCTGCTGCTGTGGGAGAAGCGGCTGGGGTTGCGGTTGGAGTGGGAGTTCTACAAGCTTTTAGAAATAAACTTGATGTGAGGGTAGCAGAACTGTATAAGAGAAATTTCCGCCGATCGAATCGCTTTGTCATTTTTTCTAGTTACTCCTGAATAGCTCTGTCAGATGATTGAGAATAATAACACATAGCGACTTGATATTAAGACTCGTTTTAGAAGACTGTTGTACCTTTAGATACAAAACTTATTGTTATTGACAAATTGAAGGTTTGGTGGGGATTGAGAGTAACTGCGACAGAAACCCGTTTGTCAACCCAAATACGTCTTTTCCGGAATCAGTCTGAAATTAGAAACCCGCTTTTTTTATAGCGATACCTGATGAATGTTGGGAGTTAGGCAGAAATTGCTCGATCGCACGCAAGCCAATCTCAAACCACCTCACCCGCCCAAAATTTGTAGAAATATCCCTGATTTTATGGAGAATAGCGGACTCGAACCGCTGGCCTCTGCGGTGCGATCGCAGCGCTCTACCAACTGAGCTAATTCCCCTGATTGACTTTTAATTTAACATTTTAGATGCCCGATTGCCAAATCTCAAAGGCTTACAGGTCGCATTTGTATTGAATTTGGCAGACAGTCAACTACGTTAGCACGTAACTGCTAAAAACGTCAAGTGTTTTATGCTGCTGGTGGAGTCGGGGCGATCGAGCAAAGTTGGGCTACTCTGTCCAACTCTAAATCAGCAAAATAGTCCACCGTCCAATTAGCTTGGCGCTGGATCATGTGAAACGGGTAAGTGTGAGTCACCCCCGCTACCTGAATCCCCGCTTTTTTCGCCGCTTCTATCCCTGCAAAGGTATCTTCTAATGCCAAACACTCGATCGCTTGCAAGTTAAATCCGGGATATTTCTGGTTGAGAAGTTCCACCGCCAACAGATAGCCGTCGGGTGCTGGTTTGCTCGCCATCAAGTCGTCGCCTGCGACAATTAATTCAAAGTTTGCAGCCAAACCCGATCGATCTAACACCAATTCTATATCCGATCGCATTGCCGCGCTAACTACCGCCATTTTTAGTCCGGAAACCCGAATTTTGTCAATAAATTCTGCCACATCCGAATAAATGGGCAATTTTTCCAAACTATTGATTGTTTCCTGATAAGCTTGGGCCTTGCGTAGCAGCAAGCGATCGAGGTATGTTTCTGTCAGATATCGTCCCCGGCGCTTCAGCAGTTCGGTAATACAAGTGCGATCGCTCCTTCCCAAGCACACTTCCCGAAACTCCCCACGTTTGAGTTGGAGATTTTCATCTAGCATCAGTCGATCGATTATTTTCTCGTGAATCGACTCGTCATTAATAATAACGCCATTAAAATCAAATAAAACTGCTTTTAGAGTCATTAGTCATTGGTTATTGGTTATTGGTTATTAGTCATTGGTTATTCGTTATTCGTTATTCGTTATTCGTTATTCGTTATTCGTTATTCGTTATTCGTTATTGGTTATTCGTTATTGGTTATTCGTTATTCGTTATTGGTTATTCGTTATTGGTTATTCGTTATTGGTTATTGGTTATTGGTTATTCGTTATTGGTTATTCGTTATTGAATAGCAACTCTCAACTGTTAGCTGTTAGCTGTTAGCTGTTAGCTGTTAGCTGTCAACTGTCAACTGTCAACTGTCAACTGTCAACTGTCAACTGTCAATTGTCAACTGTCAACTGTCAACTGTCAACTGTCAACTGTCAACTGTAAGCTGGAATTCCCGGTAAATCGCCATCCAAATCAGGAACCAAATCGATCGGATTCCACACCTTCGCCGCCCGCACCGGTTCCAAATCTTCCCCAGCAAGAGGTTTCACACCCTGCGTTACCTGATGCACCCACCAGTGATCCTGAGTTTGCACCGCCGCGAATCCAGCAGCCCCCGCCCAAGCATCAATACTACCAGTTGCATAAGACTTAATATAAGGCTCTTCAAAGATATCAGTCAGCCACTCTGTCTGCCGCAAAGTTTTTTGGTTTCCGTCCAAAATTGCCACTTGTCCCCCAACCTTCAGCAATCGGAAACTTTCTCGCAAAATTGCCCGCGATACCGCAGGTGGCGTCTCGTGAAACAGCAAGGAAGCTGCAACTAAATCAAAGCTGCCGTCAGCAAAAGCAACGCTTTCGGCATTTCCGTGCAACCACTCGATATTTAAGCCGGCTTTTTGCGATTTCATTTCGGCGACTACCAGCATATATGGCGACAAATCCAGGCCGACAACTTCCGCTTCGGGAAAGGCTTGTTTGAGCATCAGCGTGGTTGAGCCAGTGCCGCATCCCAAATCGATGATTCGGCGGGGCTTCACCCGCACACCGTCTATTAAGCCTTGTCTGACGACTGTTTCGTGGGGAGGCAAAACGTATTGCGTAATTGGATCGTAGGAAACCGCTGCACTGGGGTTGAGGTAGCCGCCTTCGATGCCGTGAAAGTTTTGGCTGCTGTAATATTCGGGATAAACTAGGTCTGGTTGTCGGTGGCGATCGCCCGCTGTTTCCCAGTCGATACCTTCGTAGAGTCGTTTCAGTGCTTGTTCGTCGATCGCCAGTCGTATCAGGGGCGACAAAAAGCGCTCAAAAATTGTATCCTTGCCAACAGCCATAAAACTCCTTGCACAACAACTCTTTTAATTTTAGCCAAACCCAGCCAATTTAGCATTCATGAAAGCTCCTTTACCTGCGTTGCACTCATCCGTGGCGTTCCTTCCCTCTTCCTGCTTGCCTCTTGATACCCCTCCGCGATCGGAATTTTTATCAAAAACTCCGTCCCCCCGCCCTTAGGCTGAGCAATCTTGATACTGCCGCCGTGTCCGTCTACTACAATTTTGTAGCTAATTGCTAATCCCAAACCAGTGCCTTGCCCGACTGGTTTTGTAGTAAAAAATGGGTTAAAAATTTGGTCTTGAATGCTTTCGGGAATGCCAGGGCCGTTGTCGGCAATCGTCACCTTCAGAAACTTACCGCCATTTTGTCGAACTACTCCCGTGGAAATAGTAATGATTTTATCCAGGCGATCGATCTCCTTCAAAGCATCCATCGCATTGCTCAGCAAGTTCATAAACACCTGATTTAGCTGAGAGGGATAGCACTCGACTGAAGGCACTTTTCCGTATCTCTTGACTATATAAATCCCATTCTTGATCCGGTTGGAGAGCAGCAGCAAGGTATTTTCGATACCTTCGTGAATGTCCGCCAGTTTTTTGTCAGATTCATCGAGGCGAGAAAAGTTTCGCAAAGAAAGAACTATGGTGCGAATGCGTTCGGTTCCTATTTTCATAGAATTCAACATATGCGGCAAATCTTCCTCGATAAATTCCAACTCAATTGCTTCGGCAAACTCTTCTATTTCCGGAGTCACTTCTGGGAAGGTTTTTTTGTATAAACTCACCAAATCTAACAAATCTTTAGTATATTTGGTGGTGTGAGGCAAATTAGCCGAAATGAAGTTAACCGGGTTGTTGATTTCGTGAGCTATTCCGGCCACCATTTGACCCAGCGATGACATTTTCTCGCTCTGCACTAAATGAGTTTGTGTTTTTTTGAGTTCATCTAAGGCACTATTAAGCAGTTTTACTTGGTCTTGGGTTTGACTGTAAAGGTGAGATTGATTGATGGCGATTGCCAGTTGGTCTGCCACAGCTTTTAACAATTGGATTTCCTCCCCGCTCCAAAACCAATGGGTAGCATGACTGCAAATTAAATAACCCTGTCGCTCATTTTGAGTCTGAACATGGACGGCTAAATAGCTATTAGCTTTAAGTTCGATCGGTTGACTTGCACTCTGGATCCCAGTGTCGCTCGACAGAATAATTAGCTCGCATTTATCGCTGCGGAGTGACGAATTTTCCGAAAAGTAAGGGTCGAACTCGATCGCTTCTTTGGGACACTCAAATTCGCATGATTCCCACAAAATTTGTAAGGTTTTATTTTGCGGTTCGTGCCAACCAAAAGCCGCCCGTTCTAGGTGCAGCAAATTCACTATTTCTTCCACGGTGCTTTGCACAATTTTGTCTAATTCTAGGGAATCTTGAATGCGTCCGGCAATGCGGTTTAGCATGGCTTCTCGCTCCGCTTGAACGCGATTGTTTTCGGAGGAGTAAATTAGCCAAATTGCTGCTAGCATTGCCGGGACGAGCAGTCCGCCGACGACGGATGTCAGCAAATTTAATGCTTGGAGTTGGGATTCAATATTTTCGCGGGGAATTACTAGAGCCATTGACCAGTTAACTTCGCTGAGGGAAGCATAGGCTACATACACCCATTTGTCATCTATTTTTACCAGTTCGATATTCGTCTGATGGCTGGTCATATTGCGCGCAATTGCTGCTAATCCTGGGTCTTGTGATTTTAAAAAAGTTGGGGCTGGCAGGTCGATAGTTCCGATTAATTTATTGTTGGGATGAATAATTGGCACTCCTGCTGAATTAAGCACAAAAGCATAGCTGTCAGAACCGTATTGCAAGCTGTTAGCTACAGAGGCTACTCGGTCTACTTTAATGCTGCCTGCAAGAACTCCAATTACTTTGTTGGGATTGGGGGGCAATGCCCAAAGTGGAGCTGCAATAATGATTGCTGAAAGCTTGCTGCTGCGTCCGATCAGCGGGTCGGAAACGTTGACATTTCCGTTCATCGCCTTTTGAAAGTGTTGGCGGTCTTTGGTGTTGGTGTTAGTGCCTAAAGTGTTCTGCACCGATCCATCGGCTTGAACTAATGACAATAAGAAATACTCTTTTAACCTGTAGGTTTCTCCTTGCAAAATTGGTTCAACTAATTTCCAATCGAGAGTGCGAACAGTAGGAGAGTAAGCAATGGTTTCTATTTCTGCTTTGCGACTGCTGAGCCACTTATCGATTTCTTCACTGCCTTTTTCTAATTTTAATAGTGCTATTGCCTTTAAATTGTCGAGGATTAGTCCGCGCACTACGAAATAGCTAATGCAAGCAGTGGTGCTAATGCTTAAAGCCGTGCTGCCCAGTATTAGTAGGGTCAGCAAATGGCGGCGCTGCCGTCTGTGCTGCCAAAGACTGTGCGCTTGCTGCCACCGCAATTGAGCAGAATTACTTATTTTTTGCCACAAGCGGCGCAGCTTTTTTGTTTGATGGGGTGGCTGCACAGACACAGTTCGGGCTTGATTTGCTGGGTTTTGCATCATCAAATGTTCTCGTCGAGAGTCTAATAGATCAAACGGCATTTGTTATTCGTAATCCGGCAGAATTAATATTAGATAAATAGTGAGGGTTTGAGTCCTCATTGGTTATACCAATCAGGGGTTATACCACTTTTTGTTTTTAGATTTTTGATTAGACAATTGAAAATGACTGATTAATCTTGGGATGAAGAACAGAGTTTACCAGAAAGAATTGGTTGAAAGCCTCTCCCCGATCGGGAGAAATGAAAATCAGACTATTCATTACTCCAATCCTCTGACTTCTAGGTAGAGGTCGCTCTCAAACTGTCAACTTTCAACTGTCAACTGTCAACTGTTGAAAGTGAGGTTGTTTGAGAGAAATGGCATTACATTTCTGACTTGACAAATAAATTCCGATCGCGCGATAGCATTCGGTTTTAGCATCAACTTGATATTCAGACTTTCCCTTTGCTTACTTGATATTAGTGATTTAAGATATAGTGGTTGTCAATTTTCGTGAGGTACTTGTCAGTGATCTTACGAATTGCCAATCTGTGACCTGAATCACTTGAGAATTGCTATATCTTTAATATCTATCTCGTTTTTATAACAAAATTCTTGTAAATAACACAGAGAAAATACGGAGTTTTTTAAATTAGCAATGTATTATAATGTAGGGTGAAATCCCTGTTGACAATTTGACAAATTTGCGCTATGGCTTCAAGGAGAAATTTTTGCGTCTAAAGCTTTTTTGGCCAAGCGGGTTACATAAACGGTGAGGGCGATCGTTGCTATTAAACCAATGCCGTACAAAGCCCACTCAGCAGTAGTGCGCGATCGCCCTTGCGATCCAATTGCAGCCAAACTACCAGCCAGGGAACCGATATAAACATACATCACGGTTCCGGGAATCATGCCGATCCAAGATGCGAAAAAATAGTCTCTGAGAGACACCTGCGTTACTCCAAAAGCATAGTTGAGCAAATTAAACGGAAAAATTGGCGAAAGCCGCGTCAGCAGTACAATTTTCCATCCTTCTGAAGCAACGGCGGAGTCGATCGCCTGAAACTTGAGATTACCTGCTATCTGTTTGGAAACCCAATCGCGAGTTAAATATCTACCTGTTAAAAAAGCGCAAGTAGCGCCCAAAACCGATCCGATGGAAACGCAAACCGTGCCACCAACAACTCCGAACAAAACGCCAGAACCGAGAGTCAGCAAGGAACCGGGGATAAATAAAACTGTTGCTATAATGTAAATTAGAATAAAAGCTGCGGGGCCCCAAGGGCCGAGATTGGCGATCGACTCCAGGGCATTTGTCAGAATTCCTTGAAAATTGAAAAACTTGGCCGCCACAATCAAAGCCACAGCTAAACCAATCCCTAAAAACAGCTTCCACTTATTTGATGGTGGATTTTTGTCATCGGGCGATCGCAAATCATTCATTACCTAAACTCCCCGTCTAAATTGCATACATCGTCGTTTCCAGGGTAGGGACACGGCAGTGCCGTGTAGGGAGGGACACGGCAGTGCCGTGTCCCTACTGTATTTCATTTTCTAGGGTAGGGAAATGGCACTGCCATGTCCTGTATTTCTCAAATCAACGTACCGCCACAACTAGAACCGCTACCCGCCGTACAGCCGTAGCAATAAGCAGCAGTTTGCACCTCTTGAATTACATCTAAACTACCAGATTCCAGCAATTTAGCAACAGTTATAGTTTCCCCGCTGCCAGTTTTCGCCGGCAGATTTTCCATTTGGTTAAAATCGCAGTCGTAAACATTGCCCAAATAGTCGATCGACAATTCGTTCCGACACATTAAATGATCCAGAGTACCAGGATTAAAATTATTTTCCAAAAACCCCAGATAAGGCTTGTGCAGTTTTTTGTGTTCCAAATGAAACTTAGTCCGTCCCACAGGCAAATTAGTAATTGCGAACAAGTGATTAAAACAAATCCCAAAATGTTCGGCTAAATACACCTGATAATCTTGCTGTAACTTGCCCTGTTCCGCCGTCAGCGAAAACTTATCTGTTGTCGGAACCTGCGGATTGTACACCAAATCTAGAATTAAATTTGGGTTGTTTCCGTAGCCCAACTGATTCAGCTTTTGCAGAGCCCGAATCGAACTGTCAAAAACACCGCTGCCGCGCATTTTGTCAACATTATTAGCTTGGTAACAGGGAAGCGACGCCACAATTCTGAGTTGGTGTTGCGCGCAGTATTCGGGAATATCTTCAAAGCCTTTCTCAAAATAAATCGTCAAATTAGAACGAACAATAACCTCTTTACCTGCGGCCCTTGCAGCTTCCGCCAACGGTTTAAAACCGTAAAGCATCTCGGGAGCACCGCCCGTGAGGTCAACAGTTTGAATTTGAGGAAAACGGCGAATGATTTCAATTAATTGTTCGCATATTTCTGGGGAAAGTTCTTCGGTTCGTGTTGGGCTAGCTTCTACGTGGCAGTGACTGCAAGCGAGATTGCAGCGTTTGCCTAGATTAATTTGTAAAACTGCGATCGGCTTTTTAGTTAAAGCTGAGTTGAGTTTATTTTTGAAAGGCGTGATTGCGGTCTGAATCATGTGCTAAATTTTTTAGTCTGTGCTCGCAACGAATTTAGAGGCGTTCTGGTGGAACGTCTCTGATAATTTAGCATGAATTCAAGGGAAGCGACAGCGACAGATTTGAATTATTCGGTACAAAGCCTCGGCGGTTAGAAACCGCGGCTACACAAGCAAAGTCTGCCTCCGCAGACTGAAGAGAAATTATTGATTGTTCAACCCGCGCAGGCGCGTGAGTGTTTTTGTAGTTGCGATTTCAATCGCCGGGTAATTCTACAACTCAGATAGCTCGGAGAAGTCTTATTTGAGGGTTTCAACTAATTTCTCAACTCTTGCTTTGATTTCACCTCGAACGCGGTGAAAAGTTTCGATTGGTTGTCCGTCGGGGTCGTCGAGTTGCCAATCTTCAAATACTTCTCGCAATACCCACGCTTCAGGTAAATTCACGCCGCAGCCGCAGAGAGAAATTACTGCATCGTAATCTTCGGCGTTGAATTCGCTTAAGGCGTTAGATGTTTGATCGGTGATATCAATGCCGATTTCTGACATGACTTGAATTGCTGTCGGGTGAACTCTGCTTGATTCTAAACCGGAACTGGTGACGGCTATTTTGTCTTTGCCGATGGTTTTAGCGAATCCTTCTGCCATTTGCGATCGACAGGAGTTTCTTTTGCAAACGAACATTACTTTTTTCATGGTGTTTTTTGGGTTGTTGGTTATTGGTTGTTAGTTATTGGTTGTTGGTTGTTAGTTAGGGCCCCGGCGGTTAGAAACCGCGGCTACACAAGCGAAGTCCACCTCCGTGGACTGAAGAAAAATCCTTGATTCTTTAACCCGCGGAGGCGGGTTTTGTCTGTGTAGCCGCGATTTCAAGAGACTGTTGGCGAATTAAAAAAGGGTGAAACCAAACATCCCACAATCGTGGAAAAAAACTATGATGAGGCAGAGGGAAAAAGAGCGGCAAAA
>NZ_JAEQCB010000130.1:0-16321 GCF_020738785.1 Microcoleus sp. PH2017_05_CCC_O_A
GCTCAATTAATTGTATCCAGATATCATTCCAACTTGACTGTGGATTAACAAGTTCTGCATTCGGTAGCAGCTCGCTTGCATTTCGAGCGAGCATATAATCTTCTGCGATCGCTATAATAACGCTATCGAGTTCTTGTAATAATTGTATAGGCAGTTGTGAAGCTCGTTCAATTCCTAGGTAAATTGTGGGTGGTGTTATTGCAGAGTTATCCTGGTTATTTTCCTGTTCAATAAGCAAAATTGAAAGAGCTTCAATTGGGTTACAGGCAATCACAGCTCGCTCGATTTCTCCAGTAGTAGCTACCCAGAAAGCAGCTTCAGATGACAGGGGATGGGTTGTAGTAAAGTTGCCCAATTCATCTAGAACAAAAGCGAACCGGGCTTCCCCGTCAAGCGTCCGTGCCGTAAAGACAGCCTTTTCTAAGCCGGCATACAGCCAAGAATGAGAGTGCAATTTTTCAAGCAATTCTAAAGGTAAACTGTACTCGACTGCTAGATGCGATCGCACTTTTTGCCACTGAGTTTCATTCCTTTCAGGCAGGATTGATAGTTGTAACTCTAACTCATTTGCTGTTGCAGGAGTAGCAGGTGCGGTTGTTTCTAGCTCAGATTGTGACAACTCTAATTTATTTGCTGTTGTTGCAAGAGTTGCAGGTGCGCTTGCTGCTAGCTCAAATTGTGACAACTCTAACTCATTTGCTGTTGCAGGAGTTGCAGCCGCGCCTGCTACTAACTCGAATTGTGACGACTCTAACTCATTTTCCTCTGCCTCACTGGGGGCGATAGCTAAGTGTTGTGGCTGCATTAAAGCCTCAATTAGGGCAGGCTTTGCCCAATTGAGTGCCACTTAAAGCGACTCCATCTAAATTGTAAGAAATGCCTTTACTGAACCCAGTTCGAGTCAGTCTGACTTGCACCTCTGGGCCTTGTTGCTGCAACCGCTCAACGAATTCTGGCATAGTTGGGTTATCTTGGGTAACTTCATCAATTAGGTCTTGTAATTGCACCCTGACGCTCTTGTTTCCCTTGCTTTGTAAGTTCCTGTGTTCTCCTGTAGTTTGAGCTCGCTTGTCTTTTTCCCAACTCGGCGCGACAATTTTTAGATTGTAGTCCTGTTCGAGCTGGCGAATAGTTTCTTGGCTTTTGTAATAATCCCAGCTATCGTCAACGACACTTCCATCTAGGCGAATGCGACTGGCGACGATGTGAATGTGGTCGTGTTTTGTATCGCTGTGCTTGACAACTGTATACTGGTTGTTGTCAAATCCCATCGTTTTCATGTAGCCGGCTGCGATCGCCAGCCAGCGCTGGTCATTTTCTTCAGAATCTTCTAGTTTCTCGGTGCTTGCAACAGATAATGTGGCGTGAAAAACTGCTACTTTCAGGTTAGGTCTTAGTTGTCGGGCGATCGCAAATTCAGCAGCGAGTTCTTCAGGAGTTTGTCCGCACATAGTGCCACCAATTAGAGCGGCGTCTTTTTTGCCCAGTACGTAGTTCAGGCAGCCCCGAAAGCCTGTACCTTTGATTTGTTTGCCAATCATAACCGAAAAGCCGTCAGTTGCACAGAATCGATTGCTCAGGCGGTAAAGCCCAGGCTTGTTAATAATTAGCGTACTGTAGATTTGGCGAGGTTTGCAACCATAGCTTTAATTGCACCCCCGTTTTCTCGAATCAGTTGCTGTACGCTTTTTAAGAGTTCTGTGTTGACAAGAACTGGTTCTCCCAATGCCACAGCACTATTGCAAGCTTTAGCAATCTGATTGAGGTGATTTCCTGCAATTCTCAATTGGGCATCAATCTTGCATAAAACTTGATAGGCTTTTAAGTCGAATGCAGCTAGAGGGCGTGGCATGGTTCTCCTTAAAGCTGCACGGCGCATGAAGTCGCTCATGCTCAAATTGACTTGCTCTGCTCTTGCTTTAATTTGATTGTAGTCTGAGTCAGACAATCTCAGTTCCAGCCGACTCGAAAGTCTCTGATTTTGCTGCTGTTGAGGAAAATTTTTGAGCTTCATAGTCATAAAAATAGTTGAGTTTATCTCATTTTATAAATCTATAACTACTTTCAACTTCACCCCAAAATAGCAAACTAGGGGCGTAAAGTAACCCCCGCCATTTGAGGATAACTGGTTGCTGCGATCGCTACTCAATAACTGATGAGCCTACCATTTGTTTTTTAAAGTGTTTGCTCGACACGCTCGGCGTTGTCAACTCCTTCCCCCGTCTAATTTATTAGAGCTGTATAATATTCAGCTTAATTTGTATTACAGTTAGCTACATTTGTCATTAAAGCTTAAGAAAGTCTTAAACCCTACGTTGCGGTTAGGATTCCGCAAAAGGAGGGTGCATTATTTTTATTTTAAAGTAATAAATAAGGTTTTGTACGGACAAAACCATTGCTTGCTACAAAGCAGTAAAGGAACAGTAAAATGCAACGGGCAAGCCGGACATTTTCGGGTAAAAACAGGTAGAGTACAATTCCTGTAAATGCCTGTATCCTCACTGTTTTTTTACAGCTTGCCGACTGACTTATTACTGCAAATTCCTGCGTCGCGATCGCTCGCTATCGAGTTGGCAACTGTAAAAGTCAAGGCATAAATCGCCATTCGAGCGAGTGGCAATCCTTCATTAACATTTCCTCGATCGTCTGATGCTTGAAATAAAGAAAAGCTTTTTCTTTTCTTCTCGCTCAAATTCTTCTCCCTGACTCGTGAGAGGCCGAATAACCGAATAATTACGAAGGTCGGATGAAGGATTGCGAATTATTCGCTCCCTTCGCTTTAATTCAATCTTGCGATCAAAGCTCCGTGACCTCCTACGCACTCGGTTTACAGTAGCCGTGAGGGAACTACGGCTTGATTTACAGCAGCCGTGAGAGAATGGCGTGCTTGATTTACAGCAACCGTGAGGGAACGGCGCGCTCGGTTTACAGCAGTCGATCGACTTTCAGTTATCAATGGTCGTTATAATTTTTCACCTTATTAGTACAGACAGGAATCTATATTCATGGGGTGGATTATTTTGAGATCTGAAATATAAAGTCGCCGTTTGCGATCGCAAAACCATTGCTTGCTACTAATCAAGAACCGCCATAACCAGTCCCAACAGGTCAAGGCATGAACAGCACAAAAAAGCAGCAAGTTGACCGATCAATTCAGGCGTTTGCTGGATATTTTCCGATACAATCAGAGAGAATGCAGTTCCTGCTATTGCCTGTATTATACCTGTTTTTGTACAGCAAATACCTGACTTTATACGGCACTTGCCAGACTTTAGCGCTCCACAACAATTAGCTATTTTTTAGCGTTTTTAACAACAAGTGAATTGATTTAATAGTCAAGTTACGGTATGGTAAGTTGAATTGAAAATCAAATTTCAGAAGTGTGAGAAAATTGGCAACACAGCAGCCGTTATACCAGCCTTGACAGTCGGGTGAAATGTACTTGGAGGGCCCGGGCTTTACAATCGGCTAAACTGTTATTGTCCGATCGAGCTTGAAAGTCAAGTAAAAATTTACCCCCTGACCACGCTCGCGACTTGATTTTTTAGGGAGTAACGGCGATAGCCGGATGCACCGCAATGTTCGCGAAAGCTGTATGTTCTGCGAAAGTCTAGACTAGGGTAGGTTTGGGTAAGTTTTTCAGAACGGAATCGAGCGGACAAGTGCCAACAACACCATTTCCCATCATCGCTGTTCCAACAGACGCCGCCTCCGATACCGAGGCGATGGGAACCAAGCCCAAGTTTTGGTTTTACCATCCAGAACTAGGGCGTTGCCTGTACAAACAATCTCGCCCCAATACAGGCGAAGATTGGGCAGAAAAGATAGCATCAGAGTTGTGCGGGTTACTCGGACTGCCCAACGCCGCCATTGAACTAGCAACCTGGAATAGCGCTTTCGGCACTGTTTCTCCATCCTTCGTGCCCTCGACAGGTACCCTTATCCCCGGCAACGATATTTTAGCTCCCATAGTGCCAGACTACCCCCGATTTCAAGCGTTTAACGTGTCGCAACACACCCTCGATGTCGTGTTGGACACCATCAGCAACAGCGCAGTGGAACAGCCCCTCAACTGGACGCCGCCAGACGGTATCGCGACGGCAGCGGACACCTTTGTTGGATACCTAATGTTAGATGCTTGGATTGGTAACACAGACCGCCACCACGAAAACTGGGGATTTGTCGAAGTAAGAGGAATTCAAACGCCCCAGGTGACAGCGCATCTTGCTCCCACCTACGACCACGCATCCAGCCTCGGTAGGGAACTGCTAGACTCCAAGCGGCTCGAACGGCTCAAAAACAACGCTGTGGCTGCCTATACAGCTAAATGCAGGTCTGCATTCTATGCTTTTGTGGGGGACAAAAAAGCCCTGTCTCCTCTTGATGTCTTTCAAGCAGCAGCACAACGGCACCCCCAGGCAGCTAGAGTGTGGCAAGAACGCCTGGAGGCAGTGTCGGCTACTGATACGCTAGCTCTATTTGAACGAATTCCAAGGGAACGCATTTCAGAGGCGGCAATTGCTTTTGCCCAACAGATATTAGAAATTAACCAGCGTCGGCTGCTTTTACTGCGGGAGGAACTTTGTTGAATACTTTATTTGTTGCTTGGAACGAACTACCAAGTCACGCTTGGTTCCCTATCGGCCGGCTGACGAGCGATGGAAATAGCTACCAATTCGCTTACACGGCTGGGGCAATAGTAGCACAACGGCAAGGTGGTTTTAAACCTTTGTGGTCGTTTCCTGACTGGGACAAAGTGTACTTTTCACCCGAATTATTTTCGGTTTTTTCCAATCGGCTGCTGCGCCCCTCTCGCCCCGACTATCCAGATTTTTTGCACTGGTTAAATCTCTCCCAATCTGAGAATGACTCCATGCTTTTACTAGCTCGCAGTGGCGGACAGCGGGTAACAGATAGGTTGGAAGTTTTTTCCCCAGAAGAAGTGGATGAGGATGGGCTGTATCACTTCCATTTCTTTGCTCGCGAATTGCAACATTTACCTTCTGACGGCTTAAATCGAATTGACAGATTGCAGCCGGGTGATTTGTTGCAACCAGTTGAAATTGAGCATATTGAAAATGGCTATATTCGCCGCATTTTATCGCTATCAACAGTCGATGGCTGTCGAGTTGGCAACTGTCCTAAGTATTTGCTGGAGTCTGATTTTTTGAGGCTGTACCAGGAACCTGAAAGGGTACAAATTGTGGTTGAGCAAGTCAATTTGTCGCCGGCACCGCAAGCGTTCCGATTACTTTGTCACTTGGCTGTTCAGGGAGGGGGAGGTTTTCAACCGTTTTCTAGTTTGCTGTATCAACCTATTTTTTCAGAACTGGCTGCTACGGGGGCTACAATACTTTGAAGATTTTTGAAGTGAAGCGATCGAGCGCTCTAGCTTGAGCGACTGAATCTAAAGTTTGATTAAATGTTAGCCACTAAGCTTGGCAAGTCAATTAGACTAACTCTGTGAGTAGCGTATCGGAGCAGCTAAATGTCCCCTTGGGTAAAAGATCCAAATGCAGGCGGAGTTAAAATCCCTCCCGCCGTTCAACAACAGGTAAAGCAGCGTGTTCTCGATTATGCTGCCGATCGCTACGCTGGCAAGTATACTCGCCTAGACATCCGCTTTCGCGGTCAGTTTTGTTACATTGATGCCTATAAAGAACCTGATTGCCCCCCAGATTTTCCACCCAAAGACTTTCCCGTATCTCGCGAGGAATATTTAGAACGAATGCGAAATAGTCCCACTCACCTGTGTCGGCTACGCTACTTTGACGATGTTGAAGCTTGGAGTCTGGGGTTTTACACCTACAGTAATGAAAAATATGAGCTTTGTATGTTCAAGAATGGCAGTTTCTACGGTACTCCTGAAGAAGCCTTTGCCATTTCTGCCGTGTATTTGCAGTAACCAAAATTGACTACTCTCATATCGTTTCCGGTTACATCGGTATTGTTCAAATCTTCAAACAGTCAACAGTAAACAATCATTTCTGAGTACAACCATAATTGATATCAGGTCTAAAGACTGTGAGTTTCTCACTTACCATATATTTTTATGAGCGAATATCAATACTACGAGTTTAAAACCATCGACCGACCGTTGACTAAAGCTGAAAAAGAAGAAATCAGCCTACTCTCTAGTCGCGTACAACTAAGTTCTACCACAGCGATATTTACTTATAGCTATGGAGATTTTCGAGGCAGTCCAGAACAAGTATTAGCCAAATACTTCGATGCCATGTTTTATACGGCTAATTGGGGGACATTACAACTAATGTTTCGTTTCCCTAAAGGTTCGATTGATCTTGAACAGATGCAGAAATATTGCATTGAGGATCTGATTGCTGTTTCTGAAATTAATAATTTTGTCATTTTAGACATTTCTATTAACGACGAAGAAGGTTTTGGGTGGATAGAAGGAGAAGGAAATCTATCCTCTTTGATAGGTTCGCGGCAGGAGATTTTGCAGGGAGATTATCGTTTACTTTATCTGGCTTGGCTGAAAGCGATTACCTGTCCCGATCTTATTGATGAATTCGATGAAGAAGAGTTAGAGCCACCTGTTCCTCCTGGGTTGGGTAAGCTATCTTCATCGTTACAGGCTTTTATAGATGCTTTTGAATTGAACGAGCATCTGCTAAAGGTGGCAACAAGTGCTAGTGTGGCTAAACCTTCAATTTCAGACAAGAGCCTAAAAGAAGCTATAAAAAAACTCGATCGTTCTGAAAGTGATGCCTTTTTATTGCGGTTAGCCAAAGGAGAAGCTAATTTATCCTTTGAATTGCGTAAAAAATCATCAGAAATGATGGGAGTTATGCAAAATGAAAGTTTAGGAGAACGGACAATTAAACAGCTTTTGGAAAGCGCAGAACAGGAACAAGAACAGAGCGAACATAGAAAAGAACAGGCAACTGAAGTTTTACGAATCAGAGAATTGGAAATTTTTGCTCAGCGAGAAACGGCTGCTTGGGAAGATGTAGATGCTCTTATTCAAAGAGGAACTTCTAAATCTTACGACGAAGTAGTGCCGTTACTTTTAAAACTCAGAGACTTGGCAGATTATCAAAACCAAGAAACCAAATTTTTAACACGGATAAAACAACTGCATGAGCAATATAGTAAACGTTCTGGATTAAAACAACGTTTGCTTCAGGCGAATTTATAATTGACTTGAAACCGAAAGGTAATTGCATTGTATTAGCACTCTGTACTCTTTGGATTTTGGATGCGATCGCAGATTTATTCAGGTGTGATTGCACTCAACGACTGCGACGCAAATTGTCTACCAACTTATTTGACAACTTATTTAATATGTATAAATTATGAAATCGGAGAGTCTTGAAAAAAAAATCCCCAAATGGGGATTTTTCCTAAACTCATCTAAAACGGAATGTGAGTATATTCACTCTCGTCTAGTTCCATCTCAGTTTGAAAGCTACTCTCAAACGAAGTCAGTTCTGCTTCTTATTGCTGTTTAGAAACAGGTTTTGATTTGGACTGCGGTTGAAATTCAGGTTTCGTCTTACCCTGGCTTTTTGCAGTTAGTTTTGATGCAAATTCCGGTTTTACTTGAGTTTCCGCCTGTGGTTTAGTCTTAATTTCCGCTATTTCCGCATCTTCTATATTGAAGACAGGAATATTTTCTTCAAATGTGATGTATCCTTTACAGGTACACAAAATCTTGTCAGTATTTTGAGACTCAATGAGTTCGGCAGACAAATTTTTAGCAGAGAATGGAATGGTAGCAAATTCCATGTCTTCTCGACTGCGAAACTCAAAAATTCCAGTGCCTGTAACAAGGCTATTTTCGCCTTGTTGTCTGAAGTCATACTCGTCATCTTTTATGACTATCAGAGATAGCGTGCAACTTTGCATCATGAGAGGTTCTCCTGTATTTATGTGGTTGATTGCTAATATTCGATGCCGCGATACCAAATTTAAATAAAGTTGCATAGTAGAATCGCAGGTAACAAAATCGAAACCTAGCTTTGTTTTCAGCTTATCTATGTTCTATGCAGCTTCATAGTAAATTGGTATGATTGGTTCATTTCAGCAAAGATAGATGTTAAAATACCTTTGCTGAAACCGGGGTTTTGCCGTTGTGGTTGTACGGAATTTTCCCGAAAGAGTTTACTTTGGGAAGAGTTGCGGTTTGTGTTTCTCGATCGCGTTTCTCTAGGAGAGTTACGCGCTGGATTTTGACAACCAGTTTTGAATGAAATTCGCCGTTGTGTCCCGTCCAGCTTTCGACGGTTACTTGACCTTCGACACCGACGAGGTTGCCTTTTCTGGTGTAATTGGTAAGTACCTCACCTGTTTTCCCCCAAGCTTCAATGGAAAACCAGTCAGTTTCATCAGACATTTTTCTCTTGATGGCAAGAGAAGATTTTGTCACAGACGATCCCGATTGAAAGTAGGTAATTTCGGGATCTCGACCGAGGCGACCTACAAGTATAATTGTGTTCATGCAAATTCCTCTTTGATGGTTGTAAATTTTGCGCGTAGCGCTCTTATTAATCAATTTATTTTAATTAAATACCGTTAATTTTTATTAATGATGTAATTTTCATAAAAAATTAGTGCTAAGCATGGTACAATTTTCTAATAAAATATGGACGTATTTGCTGCATATAAAGCCATTTTAGGATTTATATGGGCTGAAAATTTGTTTAAGTCCTGTTAACTAGGTCTGCCTCAAAAGCAACCGCTTGATGGATAATACAACAGAGACGTTCCAGCAATCTAAGCTATTTAAGCGAGGGTCGCGATTAGAGGAGATGCAGTGCCAGTTAATGCCGATAAACCACACTTGTGGAAACCCGATATTGCCCTGTCGGTAGACTTTTACAACAATTGGTTCATGCAGTTCGCTCCAAAAGCCTACCGCGACACTCGCATTGCTACAACTCAACAAGTTGAATCCGCCTTAGCAGAGACAGCTAATCTGACGAACATCACGTCCGCCCTGCTGCGAAAGCATCCAGAGGTTTTGCCCATTTTACGCATGGCGGCAGCGCCGCCAATTGCGCGCGATCGCCTGATCGGTTTAGCAGGAGTGTCGCCCAACCTGGTCAAAAATATGGAAGAGAAACAACGAATTCCGCCCCGCGCAGACATTGCAACTCTGGATGCTGAACTAACAAAAATTAGTCAAATTATTGCACGACTGCTCGACAAAGATATTTTTCCTTGGCTAGAAAGCGGACAGCAACCGACTGATAGTGAAGTTCAAAGAGCAACAATTGTAGCCGATCGCCTTTGCGGTGCTATTTCTGACCCGATCGTTCGCACTCTGATTTTCAGGCGACCTGTCGCCCCGTCAGCAAAAATTCACCAAGAAGCTTAATTTTCTGGAGTTTGGCAAGTGATATACTTTGGGAAACGGATGACAGTCCTTCGTCGGTGAGCATTCAATGATTACCCTGCCTGGAGTTACTATCCACAGCAAAATCTATGAGAGCTTAGCTTCTTTGGTGTATCGGGGCATCAGAGAGCAAGATAATCGTGCAGTGATTGCCAAAGTTCTCAAGCAGGATTATCCCTCTCCTCATGAATTAACTCGCTATCGGCAGGAGTATGAAATTACTCGCTCTCTCAACATTGAAGGCGTAGTCAAGGCATACAGCCAGCAAGACTACCAGCGCACGCTGGTTATTCTTTTGGAAGACTTTGGTGGAGAGTCTTTAGAATACTGGATGCGGCAGCAATTAGACTTCTATCCCATGCCGTTGTCGGTTTTTTTGAATATGGCGATCGCCATTACTGATACTTTAGGCAAAATTCATGCGGCTCATGTCATTCATAAAGATATTAATCTTAGCAACATTGTCTTTAATCCGAAGACTGGCGTTGTCAAAATCATTGATTTTGGCATTGCCACTCGCTTCAGTCGCACCAATCCCACATTCAAAAGCCTCCATCTTCTAGAAGGAACCCCCGCATACCTGTCGCCAGAGCAAACCGGGCGAATGAACCGGATGCTCGATTACCGCACCGATTTTTACTCGCTGGGTGTGACGTTTTACGAACTGCTAACTGGACACCTACCGTTTCCCGCAACGAATATGCTGGAGCTGGTTCATTGTCATATTGCCAAGCAGCCTGTTCCCCCTCACGAGATGAATGCAGCGATTCCTAAACCCATTTCAGATATCATTCTGAAACTAATGGCAAAAAATGCAGAAGATCGCTATCAGAGTGCTTGGGGGATTAAGGCAGATTTAGAACTTTGCGATCGCCAATTCGCAGAAATGGGTCGAATCGATCGCATTCAACTGGCACTTCAGGATGTTTGCGATCGCTTTCAAATTCCCCAAAAACTGTATGGACGCGAGAAGGAAATTGCACTGTTACTAGCGGCGTTTGATCGCGTAGCGTCTTTAGAGAACAATCGCATCGCTGGTTTCCAGAATAATTCAGAAATAAGATTTAAAGTCGAAATGATGTTGGTCTCTGGATATGCTGGGATTGGTAAATCAGCGTTAGTGCAGGAACTCTATAAACCGATTACGGCAAAGCGTGGCTATTTTATCTCTGGTAAGTTCGATCAATTCCAGCGCAATATTCCCTACAGTGCAATCGTTGATGCTCTGCGAAAATTGGTGCAGCAGTTATTGAGTGAACCAGATGAGCAATTGGAGCAGTGGCGATCGCAAATTCTAAATGCTTTGGGGAGTAATGGGCAACTCATGATTGATGTGATCCCCGAAGTTGAATTAATTATTGGCAAGCAGCCACCTGTACCAGAAGTTGGAGCTACTGAAGCTCAAAATCGCTTTAATCGAGTTTTTCAGCAGTTTATACGGGTGTTTTGCTCGGAAGAGCATCCGCTTGCGATTTTCTTAGATGATTTGCAGTGGATTGACTCCGCGACACTCAAGTTAATTGAACTGATGCTACTGGATGAGCAAGCCCAATCCCTCTTTTTGATTGGAGCCTATCGAGATAATGAAGTGACTCCCACACATCCACTGAGCTTAATGCTCTCAGAACTGCGAAAACAAGGGGCAGTGCTGCAAGAGATTGTATTGTCACCCTTAATGCTTGAGCCTTTGAGTCAGTTGATTGCCGAGACGCTACATCAGAATACTGACACTGTTCGTTCCTTAGCGGAGCTAGTGCTGCGTAAAACTGAGGGTAATCCTTTCTTTGTCAGTGAATTTTTAAGATTGCTGTATAGCGAGAATCTGTTGAGCTTTGATGCAGAAAACCTAAGCTGGCAGTGGAATCTGGCTCAGATTCAAGCCCAGAACATGACTGATAATGTGGTGGAGTTACTACTGCTTAAGTTGCAAAAATTACCAGAAGGCACCCAGCAAATGCTCCGCTTAGCTGCTTGTGTCGGGGCTGAATTTGATTTAGAGACGTTGGCGATCATTTGTGAGCAGTCTCCTCAGACGATTTCTTTGGATTTACTAGCAGCAATACAAGCTGGATTGATTCAGCCTCTCTCTGAATTAGATGAAGACTTGTTAGTTCAGGAGTATAAGTTCTTGCACGATCGCGTCCAGCAAGCCGCCTACGCCTTGATTGATGAGTCGCATAAACAAGTGGTTCATTTGCAAATTGGTCGCAATCTCCTCAAAAAAACGTTGCCAGAACAGCTATCAGAGCGGTTGTTTGAGATTGTCGATCATCTTAATCATGGAGCTGAGCTAGTCTCTGCTCAATTAGAACGAACTAAAATTGCCAGATTGAATTTAATCGCAGGTCAGAAAGCAAAGGCAGCAACGGCTTATGAAGCAGCTTTTAAGTATTTCACTACAGGGCTTCAACTCCTCAATTCAGAGAGTTGGCAGAGTGAGTATGACCTCACCTTAGTGCTGTACTCAGAAGCAGCAGAAGCGGCGTATCTCCAGGGTCGCTTTGATGAGATGGAACAGTTGGTAGAAGTGGTACTTGATCGTGCCAAAACAGTGGTTGACAAAGTACAGGCTTACGATAGTAGAATTCAAGGATATTTGTCACAGGGCAACCTGAAAGAAGTACTAAAAACTGGATTGGAAGCGTTAAAGCTCTTGGGAATAGATTTAATAGAAAATCCAAGTCAGGCAGATATTCAAAGGGAATTGGAGTCAACGGCTGCACTATTTGCTGAACGAGAAATCGAAGACTTGATTGATTTACCAGAGATGACTGCACCAGAACCACTGGCAGCTCTGTCAATCCTAGCGAATATGGGGTCTGCTGTATTTATAACGTTACCAGAACTGTGGATACTGATTGTATGTAAGAGGGTAAATCTGTCAATTAACTACGGTAATACTACCTGGTCACCACATAGTTATGTTGCTTACGGATCTGTTCTATGTGGAGTTGTTCAAGACATTGAACTCGGTTATAAATTTGGACAACTGGCTCTCAGCTTGGCAGAACGATTGCATAGCAAAAAAGGAAACTCGAAAACATTAATGTTTTCGAGTTTTCATATCCTGCACTGGAAGGTGCATCTTAGGAGAACAATAACATTTCTGGTTGATTCTTATCAAAATGCGGTGGAAACCGGAGACTTTGAATCTGCTGGTTATACTGCATATTTCGTGTGCCATAACTCATTTTTTGCTGGAGAGAAACTTACCCAACTAGAACAAAAAACAGCAACTTACAGCAAAGCGATCAGCCAAATCAGACGGGAAAGCCCCTCGAATTGGCTTGCAATACTGTGGCAGAGCATTCTTAATTTGCTAGATAGGTCTGAGAATCCCAGTCGCTTAGTTGGTCGGGTGTGTAATGAAGAGGAGTCATTACCACACGCCCTTGCAGTTAAAGATGGAAGTGCAATTAAAATGCTATACCTGTACAAAGTTATATTGCATTATTTATTTGAAGAATATCATCAAGCTATACAGACTGCTATTTTAGCAAGGCAATATTTTGAAGAGGTGACAGCAATAACGGTTTTACCTGTATTCTGCTTCTATCATTCTCTGGCGCTTTTGAGCCTATCGCTCGATGCTTCAAACTCTGAAAAATCAGCTTGGCTAAACTCTGTTAACACCAACCAAGAAAAGATGCAGAAATGGGCAGAACATGCCCCAATGAATTATCTACATAAATTTTATCTAGTCGAGGCAGAGAAAGCGCGAGTCTTAGGGCAATTTCTTGAGGCTGAGGAGTTTTATGAACGGGCGATTGCAGGTACTGCTGAAAATGAGTATGTCCAGGAAGAAGCATTAGCTTATGAATTAGCGGCTAAACATTATCTGGCGCGAGGTCGGTCAAAAATTGCTCAAACCTACATGAAAGAAGCGCACTATTGCTACGATCGCTGGGGCGCAAAAGCTAAAGTTAAAGACTTAGAAAAACGCTATCCACAACTACTTAATTTCAACTTAATTCGGCAATCAAATTCAACTTTGACCGAGGGAACGATCAGTCATTCGACTGCGGCGATCGATTTGGCTGCGGTGATGAAAGCGGCTCAAGCCCTCTCAGAAATTATCCATCTCGATCAATTAATTGCCAAGTTGATGCAGGCAGTGATACAAAATGCAGGAGCCGAAACTGGCGCTCTGATTCTCTTGGAAGACGATCAGCTCACTGTGGTGGCTCAATGCAGTGGGAGTAGACAGTGCGATCTGGAAAAGCTTGCTGTTGCTGACTGTGTAACGATTCCTGTCTCCGTTATTCACTTGGTAGAACGCACTCAAGAAACTTTAGTTCTTGATGATGCCGTCAGCGAATCGTCTTTTTCAACTGATCCTTACATTCAACACCAACAGACGCGATCGCTCCTCTCTATGCCAATTCTCAAGCAAAATCAGCTTGTCGGCATCCTTTATTTGGAGAACAAGCTCAGTACCGCAGTGTTTACCCGCGATCGCTTGCAAGTCCTCAAACTGTTGATTGCTCAGGCAGCAATTTCACTGGAGAATGCTCGGTTATATGAACAGTTAGCAGACTATGCCGAAACCCTGGAAAGGAAAGTAGAAGAGCGAACTCAAGCCTTGCAGCAGGAGATGGCTGAACGTCAACAAACCGAAGCCGCATTGCAACGCAGTGAAACCAAGTTCCGCAATATCTTTGAAAACTCGCAGGTTGGCATCTACCGAGTCCGCCTCTCGGATGGATTACTTCTCGATGCCAATCAACGCCATGCTAATCTGTTTGGCTTTGATTCACCAGAGGAGATCATTGGGCTTGAACACGTCATAGGCTATTATGCAGATCCCAGCGATCACCAACACCTCATTGAGTTGCTGAAGCGGGATCGGGAAGTGCGAAGCTTTGAAGCCCAAATGCGAAAACGAGATGGGACATTGTTTTGGGGGCTTTTCTCTCTTTATCTGAATGCAGACGATGGCTACATCGAAGGGGTGATTGCGGATATTAGCGATCGCAAACAGGCAGAAGCCGCTCTACAAACGAGTGAAGAACAACTGCGCTTAGCCTTAACCGCTTCAAATCAAGGACTCTACGATCTCAACATCGAAACTGAAGAAGTTGTGGTTAACCCAGAATACGCTTTAATGCTGGGCTACGATCCAGCAACATTTCACGTGACCAAATCTGAGTGGATTGAGAGTTTGCATCCTGACGACAGAGAATCAGTAGTTGCAACTTACCATGCTTGTATTACTGGAGAAGTCCCCAACTATCAAGCAGAGTATCGCCATCGTACCCAGGATGGTCAGTGGAAATGGATTCTTGCTGTTGGCAACGTTGTTGCCTGGAATGAATCTGGTGAACCCATCCGAGCGTTGGGAGTTGTTACGGATATCGACGATCGCAAACGGGCTGAAGCAGCTTCAATTTTAGAAGAGCGTAACCGCATGGCACGCGAAATTCACGATACACTCGCTCAGGCGTTTACTGGCATTCTGGCTCAGGTAGGAGCTGCAAAACAGGTGCTAACGGATGATTTAGAAGCAACTCAGGCACACCTAGACCTAATCAAAGAATTGGCGCGAACTGGACTGATTGAAGCACGGCGATCGGTCGTTGCGCTCCGTCCTCAGCTTTTGGAGGAGGGCAGTTTACAGAGCGCTCTCCATCGTCTGGTGACTCAGACCAGAACTGCCGCAATGGATACAACTTTGTATTATGAGGTCGAGGGTACAGTGTATGCTCTACCCACTGAAGTCGAGAATAACCTACTGCGGATTGGACAGGAAGCATTAACCAATGCGATTAGACACGCCCATGCTGACGAGATTCGAGTGGAGCTAGTCTACGATCGCGATCGGTTTTGCTTGCGCGTGCAAGATAATGGGCAGGGCTTTGGAGTTGGAAGTATTCCATCCTCTGAGGGTTTTGGCTTACTCGGCATGAGCGAACGAGTAGAGCGCATCGGCGCACAACTCACGATTAGCAGTCAACCTGGGCAAGGAACAGAAATTATTGTCACCGTCAATCGGGAGTAGCATTACGATGAGCCAAGCCACGACCATTCGGATTTTAATTGCAGACGATCATGCTATTTTTCGGCAAGGATTAGCTACGATTATTAATCGCGATCCAGAGATGCAGGTGATTGCCCAAGCTGAAAATGGAGAACAAGCGATCGCACTATTTGAGGAACACCAACCGAATGTCACGCTCATGGATCTGCGAATGCCTGAAGTGGAGGGAGTTGCCGCCATCAGGGCAATTTGTGCGATCGCTAAATCTGCTCGAATTATTGTCCTGACCACGTATGATAGTGACGAAGATATCTATCGGGGATTGCAGGCAGGCGCAAAAGGATACCTGTTGAAAGAAACTGAACCTGACGAGCTTCTGAATGCTATTCGTACCGTTCATCGGGGTCAGAAGTATATTCCGCCCGATGTGGGAGCAAAATTGGTTCAGCGCCTCAGCAATCCAGAACTGAGTGAAAGAGAACTAGAGGTACTCCGCTCACTGGCGCAGGGGATGAGTAATGCTGATATTGCGGCAGCTTTGAGTATCGGTGAAGGCACGGTTAAATCTCATGTCAATCGGATTTTGAATAAGTTAGATGTGAGCGATCGCACTCAAGCTGTGATTGTTGCTGTTAAGCGCGGCATTGTTAGCTTATAGGATGTACGGGTATGACAACGATTCGTATAAAGCTGTATCATGACAGGCTCAAAACCATTATATAGCAGTACTTTCAGAGATTCATATTTTAAAGAGGATTGAAATAATGAATAATCCCTGTCTAATTCACCTCTGAAGGGAAAGGCTTTATACCGATTCTTCTGGTAAAGCTAGAGTATAGTTTAAGATCTGCTACCTCATACTTATCCAGAGCTGACTTTTCACGTTAGAGGCCTCCACAAAAAGAATGATCCAATAGCTATGTGGGTTTAGCGAAAATTTCCACAAACCATTTGTGAAGATTGGGCAGACGATTTATCTGGGT
>NZ_JAEQCB010000131.1:0-22783 GCF_020738785.1 Microcoleus sp. PH2017_05_CCC_O_A
TCACTTTAGTTATACGTGAGCATATTTTTGCGAACCTTCAGAGTGATGCTATGGCCGAGAGTACATAGATAATGCTTTTTGTCAATGCGTAAGTCCTAGATTCCATGAATTCAAACGTCAACTGGAATACAAAGCTAAAAAGTTTGGCTGTGAAATAATTGTTGCTGACTGCTGGTTTCCGTCAAGCAAAACCTGCTCAAGCTGTGGACATACCCAAGATATGCCACTAAAAGAAAGAACTTACAACTGTGGAAGTTGCGGTCATTCGATGGACAGGGATTTGAACGCAGCAATTAATTTATCGCGCTTGGCTTTCATCGTGAAAGCTTACTGAGGGATAACCGCTCCCATGCTCCCGATGAAGTAAGAACCAAATGTCTAGACTTGTCTAGTATTTGTATAGCAGGACACGAACATTGGTGCCAACGTTGTCATATTGTCAGATCTACCTCCTGACACAACAGCGGTTAGTATGTCTACGAATAGGCTTAAATCTACCCAGGCTCAGGAAAATGATTAAATCAATCTTTCAGAAAATCCTTCGCCACTTTGCCATGCGCTATGGCAAGTTCCGAGGCCTCTACGTCAAATTCTGCGAGCCAAGTTCCGAGGAGTACACCCAATTTCTCCGCCTTCACGGCAACCTGTACTCGATCGGCGAAAATTGCACGATCCTGCCAAGCACGGTGTTTACAGACCCCTCCTACGTCCGCATCGGCAACAACGTCCACTTTTCCAGCTCTATCCTGATCGGCCACGACGGAGCGATCGCCATGCTCAATCAAGCCTACAACGTCAAACTAGATGCTGTGGGCAAAATAGACATCCGTGACAACGTATTTATCGGCTATCACTCGATCGTCCTCCGCAACGTCACCATCGGCCCAAATGCGATCGTCGCCGCCGGTGCGGTCGTCACCAAAGATGTCGCAGAAGGCGATATAGTTGCCGGTGTTCCCGCTAAACCCATCGGACGCGTCGCAGACTTGGTGGAAAAATTGCAGGCTGAAACTCAAAGCCTACCTTGGGCCGATTTAATTAACAGTCGCGAGGGAGCCTACGACCCCGAAATGGAACCCCAGCTTGCACAATTGCGATTGTCACACTTCTATGGAAATAAATAGACATATCCAATAATACTCAAACCCTTATATACAATCTTTTTTTGAAGATTTTTTGGGCATTTTTGGGGTTTTTCTTGGCAGTAAAGCAGGCTTTTCAACAGAAGAGCTTAATAAGAGTGACCGCTTTTGTAAAATATGCCCGAACTATCAAAAAAGTAGGCGATGCCTCAAATGGCGATCGCGCCAGCTTGCCATAGGGGTACAACTTGAGCTAAAAAGTTGTTAAACCAACAACTGCACTTATGTCCAAAGCCAGCGAGTCCAATCACCCGTATCCACTGCTGGTTGTCATTGTTAACTACCGAACCCCTGGTTTAACCATTGACTGCTTGCGCTCTCTAGTTACCGAAGTGCGATCGCTCCCCGGTATGCGAGTTGCAGTTGCCGACAACGCATCAGGCGACAATTCTAGCGAACAAATAGCAGCGGCGATCGCAGCAGAAGGCTGGAGCGAATGGGCATCCTTCGTTCCCCTAGACCGCAACGGCGGATTTGCCTTCGGCAACAACGCCCTCATACGTCCTGTCCTGCAATCCACCAATCCCCCCCCTTACTTCCTGCTGCTCAACCCAGACACCGTAGTTCGCCTAGGTGCCTTAAAAGCCCTCGTCGATTTCATGGACTCCAACCCCGAGGCCGGCATCGCGGGCAGCCGCTTGGAAGACCCCGACGGAACGCCGCAACATTCAGCTTTTCGGTTTCACGATTTCTTAACCGAACTCGATTTTGGTTGGCGGACGCGCTTTTTATCCAAATTATTGGCAAAGTGGAATGTAGCGCCTCCTATTTCCCAAGAAATCTGTCAAACTGATTGGGTAGCTGGAGCCAGCATGATCGTCCGTCGTGAAGTATTTGAAAAGATTGGCTTGATGGATGAAGCTTATTTCATGTACTGCGAAGAAATGGACTTTTGCCTGCAAGCGAACAAAGCTGGCTGGAGTTGCTGGTATGTACCTGAAAGTCGCGTGGTACACCTAGTAGGTCAAAGCTCAGGTGTGACTGACACCAAAAAACCCCCTAAGCGACTGCCACAGTATTGGTTTGATTCCCGGCGCAGGTACTTTCTCAAAAACTACGGCTTGGTTTACACAGCATTAACTGATGTCACCTGGGCTTCGGGCTTTGGAGCCTGGAGGGTGCGCCGCGTACTTCAAGGTAAGCCGGACGGCGATCCGCCAAAAATGCTCACCGATTTTATCATGAATAGTGTATTTTTTAAGGGGGGTAAGATTGAAGATTCAAAAATTTTTTAAAAGGTGTTTGTAAATAAATCAAAGCCAGAGAAACCCCGTTAATCCTGGCCAACCAAACATTGCTTCAGTTGACAGTTGATCTGGGACAGCTTGTCAGTCAGCGAAGCCGAAGGGTTGACAACTTGAGGACACTTAACAAAGGAAAGAAGAGGATTAGATTAATGAATCGTCTGATTTTAATTTCTCCCTACAAGGGTTCCGGATTTCAAGCAATTCTTTGAGATAATTCACCGCAGCACTTGGTGTTTTTGAGTGAATAAACCGGGTGCACTACTCCCTAAAAACCAGAGAAATAGCTTAATATCTGGGGCATCTAATAACAACTTAAACAAAACAGAGTGTTGAGTACAGCTTATGGTAACGGAGTCAAATTTAATAGCAACTGAAAATCAAGTAGAAACCCCTGCACTCGGATTGTGGGAGCAGATTAAAGAAGACTGGATTGCTCACGGTCGCGATTGGACAAAACCGGGATTTCGCGCCGTAGCAGTTCAAAGATTCGGTGTCTGGAGAATGCAGGTAGAACCAAAACTGCTGCGGGCTCCCTTGAGCATTCTATATCGATCGCTCTACCGAAAAGTCCGCAACACCTACGGCATAGATTTGCCGTACACAGTCAAGCTCGGCCGCCGAGTCGTCATTGAACACGAAGGCTCTATCATCGTTCATGGACACTGCACTCTTGGTGACGACTGCATTATCCGCCAAGGCGTTACCCTGGGGAACCGCTACTTGGAAAAACCCCTAGAATCGCCTCAATTGGGCGATCGGGTGAACGTCGGCGCCGGAGCAAAAATTCTCGGCAAGGTCAACCTGGGAGACGACGTAAATATCGGTGCAAATGCTGTCGTTTTATCAGACATTCCTGCTGGTCAAACTGCCGTTGGCATCCCTGCCAAAATTATCAAATCCCGCCCTGTCGAAAACAATCCTTAAATTAGTACCAAAAAAAGTGACCTGTCTCTTCTGTTACTTAAATAAACTAGAGATCTATCGCCTCTATAGTGATAGATGCTTGTACGAAATCGTCGAGTTTTCTGGCAATTGTGATTGTTGAAGGCAGAGTGCGATCGCTACTGCTTGTTAGTAGACATTAACTCGGTCAACCAAATAATTACAAGTTGACAATATAGTAATTCTGTATGAATTGTAACATTTTGTAGGTTAGTACCCCGCCGTGCCTACCAGTAAAACCTGGCAACATACAAAAACCTTACAACTCAAATAGGATTGTCACAGAATTTCAACAAATAAATATTGTCAATCACCAACCAGCGATCGTATACTGATAATTGAATGTCACATGATTATCAGTATATCTTATCTGTTATCTTGCACAAATAATGCTTCAATCAATAACTACACCTGTCGTTTCTGCCACCGAGCCAGATTGGAGTCGCGAAAAACTTTGCCAGTGGTGGGATCCCAGTCGCCAACTTCTAAAATCTATCCGCGACTATCAAAAATGGCGGCAGCAAGGTGGAATTTTAGGGTATTTTTTATCCCGGTTCAACATAATCCAGCATATATTCTGGAGCATTGTAGCTGGAACTGACATCCCTTTGAACTGCCAGATAGGAGGGGGACTCATTATGCTTCATCCTAATGGCATAGTCATTCACCCAGAGGCATCTATTGGCCCGAACTGTATGATTTTTCAACAGGTGACAATTGTTTCTAATGTCCAAGTTGGCGGTCACGTCGATATCGGTGCAGGAGCAAAAATTATTCGCTCCGTAACGATCGGCGATCATGCTTTGATAGGCGCCAATGCAGTGGTGATTTGCGACGTACCACCGGGCGCAACCGCAGTCGGAATACCAGCAAAAATTATCCCCAAAAAACCCTAAGCCTGAAAATGCACTCCTAGAAATATTCGCAGGAAAAAGGAAGTTGCAGAGCAAGGATTCTTTCAGATAATTCTCCTAATTCCTAAACTTTCAATTTTTCCTGCATCAAATCTTTCCGGCGGCGTGCTACTTTTTCCCAGGTAAATTCCTCGGCTTGCTGGCGAGCATTATAACCCATCTGTGCTCTCAACTCCGGGGACAAAGCAAGCTTTCGCAAGCCTTCAACAAAAGCTTCACAGTCGTAAGGGTCTATGACTATCCCATCTTTGCCGTCCCGGGCAATGGCCCCCGCTCCCATAGGTGAGGTGAGAACTGGCAACCCGTAAGCCATAGCTTCATAAGTAACCATCGGGCCACCATCTTCGAGACTCGGAAAGGCAAAAATGTCAGCTTCGCCATATACGCCCGCAATATTGAGCGTGTAATCTATATGAATTACATCCGAGCGTCCTAAAATATCGCTGCAACTTTCGGCAATTGCAGGCTCCATCTCTCCGCAAAGCACCAGTCTGCCTTTAATGCCAGCTTTTTCCCAGGCTTGCAAGAGCAAGTGAGCTCCTTTTCTGACGCAGATGGTGCCCACAAAGAGCGCAGTAACGGTGTCTGATGGCTGTTTTTTGGGCGAAATATTTGGGAAACGCTTGGGACACCACCCGTAACTGCTTGACATCAGTTTGTATTCGGGAACTCCTATTTCGAGAAAAGATTTTTTTACCTCTGGACTAGGAGAAAAAATGAAATCAGCCAAGCTCATTTCTTCATCTTCTTGCTGAATCATCGCATCTGTAATTCCATGTTGGGGAGCAATGCCCAAGCGACCGTAAGCATCGTCAAGAATATATTTTGCCTTCTTAGTAGAGCAGTTAATACGCTCAAAAAAAAGTGTTTGCCCCTGCTGCTTTACCTTTCTAACAGTTTCGATTGAAGTGCGAGGCCACAAGTAAACTGCATCAAAATCATTGATATCTCTCAGAAAACGCTTTTCAGCAGAAGATTGCGCAAAATTTCCGAGCCTGTAGTACACCCTTCTGAAATATGGGGGTACGCTTTCGACCATATTATACCCGCGATATGACGGTGCACAACTGGGAACAACCATGCGGGTTTTAAAGTCTGGGTAATCCCACTGACAAAGTGACAAAAATGTATGGCTAATTCCTTGACCGCCACAGTAAAAGGTGAACAAAGAACTGATATTTAGCATGGTTGACTCTTCTCAAATAAAAATGCTGGATCGGATTTGACTTAATATATAATAAGCTAAACACGCTTTGACGCGCACTACAGCCACTCGCTAAAAGTTTGGGAATCAAGATATTGTGAAATTAGCTTGACTTTTACTAAAATATTAAAATAATAGATCGCAAGTGGAATTCCAGAGGTAAGCTTTGAAACAAGTTGGATTGGTTGCTATCGGGCGGAATGAAGGATCTCGCCTCGGAGCGTGCTTGCTGTCAGCGATCGGCAAAGTAGCTTGCGTAGTTTATGTCGATTCCGGCTCAACAGACGGCAGCTTGGAATTAGCCCGATCGCTCGGAGCTGAGACAGTAGAACTCGACTTATCTACACCCTTTACAGCAGCACGCGCCAGAAATGCAGGATTTGCCAGCCTGCGACAAGCAGTTCCAGACATCGAATTTGTCCAATTCGTAGACGGCGACTGCTCCATAGTTGATGGGTGGCTCGAATTTGCCCAGCAAAAACTCGCAGCGCAACCCGAATTAGCTGTAGTGTGCGGGCGCCGCCGCGAGCGGTATCCCAATGCCACACCATACAACCGACTCTGCGACATTGAGTGGGACAGCCCGATCGGGGAAGCCAAAGCCTGCGGGGGCGACTCCATGATGCGGGCATCAGCCTTCGAGCAAGTCAGCGGTTTCAACCCCATACTGATCGCCGGTGAAGAACCGGAACTCTGCGTGCGGCTGCGCCAAAATGGTTGGAAAATCGAGCGATTAGATGCAGAAATGACTTTGCACGACGCCCAAATGACTCGTTTTGACCAGTGGTGGAAGCGCTGTCAAAGAGCAGGCCATGCCTACGCCGAAGGTTCCTGGTTGCACGGAAACACCCCCGAACGCCACTGGGTCAAAGACAGCACCAGCATCTGGTTCTGGGGATTCGTTTTGCCCGTGCTAGCAATCGGGACAGCGTGGGTTACGCACGGCTGGAGCCTGTTGTTGCTTTGGGGCTACCCGATACTTGGCTACCGCATCTATCGGCGGATGCAGCAAAACTTAAAATCAAAGGATGCTGCTCTCTACGCATTATCTTGCGTGTTGGGGAGATTTCCTCAATTGCAGGGTCAGATGCTGTTTTACAAACGCCGGTTGCTCAGACAGCGCAGCAACTTGATCGAATACAAGACATCAAGCCCATCAATTGAGAAAGTTACAATGAGTGCTAAGTCTACTAAGTAGATCAGTTACCATCAACTTAACTTGTTTTTTCTGCAACTTCTCCCCTGTAATTGCAAATCGGGTGTTGATGTAGAGGCGGATTTTTCCATCAACCTCTACAGCCGACTCTCGCATCGAAAAAAAAAACGCTTAATATCGATTAATCTATTCAAAACTCAACTTCCAAATATTCATCGATCGTCAACAAAGGAATCTAACCAATGAACAACCAAAAATTAAAAGTTTTACTAATTGTAGAGCAGTGCAATCCTGAATGGGCTTCTGTACCTTTGGTGGGGTACAATTTTGTTGAACAAATTAGCAAGCTAGTTGATGCAACACTTGTCACCCATGCTAGAAATAAATCCGCTATTCAAAAACACCCTGAATACGAAAAAGTTTTTTATCTTGAAGAAGGAAAGATTGCTACGCAGTATTACAAAGTAGTAGAAAAAATTACCGCGAATGGTAAAATAAATTGGCCACTGTATAATGCTTTGAGCTACCCAATTTATGAAGAATTTAATCAGCAAGTATATCAAAAATTTCACTCCAAAATTCTCAAGGGAGATTATGACATAGTTCATGCAATTACCCCGATGATGCCGCGGTATCCGTTTAAGGTAGTCAGCGCCTGCCAAAACACTCCTTTTCTGCTAGGCCCAGTCAATGGAGGCATTCCTTTTCCACCAGGCTTTCAAGAAACTGCCAAACAAGAATTTGCTCAATTCAACTTTTTGAGGGCAGTTGGTCGAGCCTTAATTCCAGGTTATGTAGAAACTTACAAAAAAGCAGACCAAATTTTGGCAGGTTCAACATATACCTTAAATATGCTCAAAGATTTGTTTGCGATA
Source organism: Microcoleus sp. PH2017_05_CCC_O_A (assembly GCF_020738785.1). Taxonomy (NCBI): domain Bacteria; kingdom Bacillati; phylum Cyanobacteriota; class Cyanophyceae; order Oscillatoriales; family Microcoleaceae; genus Microcoleus; species Microcoleus sp. PH2017_05_CCC_O_A. The sequence goes on from NZ_JAEQCB010000131.1 coordinate 7,481, forward strand.
CCAGACCAGAGAATTCAACTATTTTACGAAAATGGTATTGCCAGTAGTTTCTTAAAACAAGAACCAAAAACAAAAAAGGGTGGCCAGATAAATTTACTTTTTGTAGGTCGATTGGTTCCTTACAAATGTGCTGACATTCTCATCGAAGCTGTGAATAGACTAGAACCAAAAATTAAAGAAAAAGTTCAATTAACAATAGTAGGTGACGGGCAAGAAAGAAAAGCATTAGAATCTCAAGTAGAGAAGCTTAACTTAGGAGAAAAAGTTAAGTTTGCTGGTTGGGTAGGTCAAGCAGAAACACTTGACTATTACCAGCAAGCGGATATTTTTTGCTTCCCTTCGATTAGGGAATTTGGCGGCGCAGTGGTAATGGAAGCTATGGCTTGTGGGTTGCCTTGTATTGTACCAAACAATGGCGGTATAGCCGAATACGTGACTGAAGAAACTGGATTTAAAATAGAGCCAACTTCTAGAGAGTATCTTACTCAGGAGTTAACAAATAAAATTCAGATTTTGGTCGAAGACGATCGTTTGCGGCAAGTTATGTCAGCTAAGTGTATCGAAAAAGCGAAAGAATTTACATGGGAGCCAAAGGCAGAAAAAATTCTTGAAATTTATCATAAAATGATTGACGCTAAAAGTACCGCTCGCTCTAAATAAGCTGTTGTGCATCTAGATTGTGTATGGTAATTGAGGGTTAGAAGGGCAGCGGATTGAAGATTTTTGTTCGCAAACCGAAATATACAATTTAAATGCACAACAGCTTAGTAGATAAATCTCTTTATGGGGTGGAAAACAAGTTATGCGAATTGTAATTGTTGCTGAAAATGCCTCTAACAAATTCGGTGGAGAGTCATTGCTGCCGGTGCACTACTTCCGAATACTTCGATCCCGCCAAATAGAGACATGGTTAGTGGTACACGGGCGCACTCAAGCTGAACTCGAAGCGCTGTTTCCAGAAGAATGCGATCGAATGCACTTTGTACCCGACACATGGGTGCATCGGCTGCTTAACAATTGCGGGCGATTCTTGCCTCCAAGGTTAGGTGCGCCTACTTTAGGGCTGCTCAGTCACCTATACACCCAAGTGCTACAGCGCGGTATTGTCGATCGGCTGGTGAGCGAAAAACAGATTGATATTGTTCACGAGCCGACACCAGTTTCGGCAAAATTTCCGTCCCTGATGTTCGCCTTAGGGGTGCCGGTAGTTATGGGGCCACTGAATACGGCGGTTAAATTTCCTTTGGCATTTCGATCGCGCCAAAACCGTTCAGTAGATATTTTAATCGAGATCGGTTATCAGTTCGTCAACTTGTTCAACCGTCTTTTGCCCGGTAAAATCAAAGCAGAGACGGTGTTAGTGGCAAACGATCGCACGAAGCAGGCACTTCCGGCGGGGGTGCAGGGTAAAATCATCGAACTTGTGGAAAACGGCGTGGATTTATCGGTGTGGCGATCGGAATCTATGGCATCAAAGGAGCCTAATCAACAAATCCATTTTGTTTTCTTGGGGCGACTGGCAGACTGGAAGGGGGTAGACTTGCTGCTAGAAGCCTTCAGAGCCGTCGCCGCTCAAACGGATGCTGTTTTGGAAATCATCGGCGATGGGGAGATGCGAGGGGAACTCGAAGCTCAAACAGCTCGTTTAGGCCAGGAGGCCAGGGTTGTATTTAGTGGCTGGTTGTCTCAGGATCGATGCGCTCTCAAACTGCAACAAGCCGATGTACTGGTGCTGCCGAGTTTGCGGGAGCCTGGGGGAGCCGTGGTAATGGAAGCAATGGCCGTCGGCTTGCCCGTCATTGCCACCAATTGGGGCGGCCCGATGGATTATATAGATTCCAGTTGCGGTATTTTAGTAGAACCAGCTTCTAAAGAAGGCTTTGTCAAGGGACTGACTGACGCTATGCTGAAGCTCGCTCAGTCGCAGGAGATGCGACAGAGTATGGGTAGGGCGGGATGGGAGCGGGTTCGGGAGCATTTTGACTGGGAACGCAAAGTCGATCGCATGATTGAAATTTATCAACAAACGATCGACACTTGCCAGAAGCATTAGCTAGTCAAGCACAAAAGCAGCAACTTTCAGATAAAAAGCTGCTGCTTAAGCTTGCAAAAAAGTACGTAGCGGATAAAAAAACACTCTACATCCTCGGTGACGCTCCTACTCTGAATCAACGATTACAGCGTAGGCATCTGAGTCCTCTTACGGATATCAAGATCTTCCTACCCTTCGGGAACGCTTCGCGAACGAGATACTCCAAAATGTTTCTCTCGCTCGGCATTTTATAGTGAGGAACACGTCCAGCCCCACTGTATTTACAGCATATCAAAAGTTGGTTGATTTCGGCGGTGATGGTTTCCCTGCCCTCCAGGATTGGTCAACCATCCCACCTCAATCAACCGGGCTTTCATCCCACACCAATCTGTAAACGATATAGTGTGGGGATTCCCGCCGAACTAGCTAAAAACGGGTTAACCAGTATTTGGTTAACCCGCAAGCTTAGAAACACGCAGAGTTATTAATTTTGCACTACCAACTTGACGTTGGCGTTTTGCAAACCGCGCTGCTTGACTGCTGCCAAGGTCTTGTTAACTGCGTACTTCTGGTTAATGGAGTTAATTAACTCAGTTTGATTGTGCTTTTTGGCAACGCCCCAGAGGTCTGCAATCAGATCAAAGGAACCGTCGCTATTGCGAGACCAACCCAGGTCGTATTCGCCTTCCAGAGTCGCCACGATGTCGGAGCGAACGCGCTGACCATTATAGCCACGAACATCAGCTTCTGACTTGACTGAAATGCCCAAGTCACGTAGGGAAGCTTTCAGGATTTCGGCATCAGTGATTTTGGTACGCAGAGTGCTAAAGTGAGACATTGGATTTCCTCCTAATAGAACTGAGAGAGAAACAACAACGGTCTGGACTTAACGGTGCCGCTGGGCGGCTCTTGAATCGAACTGCTAGCTGTGGCTAGCCTTTGCTCCTGTTTGGACCAGGAGAAAGCTTTTAGAATTCCATGCGCTGGTATTCAGCGACGGAAGACGCAGCGGGCCGTGCGCGCTGTCTCGCCCAATCTCGGAGGGCGCTGACCTGTTCGGTCATGGTTTTAGACAGTGGCATTGTAGATTTAATGGCCGCGATGATATCTAGCTGCGTAAACTCTCTGTCTTGAGCGAAGGCTTCATACATTGCTGCTACTAGCCCTTGCTCAATCTCTGCACCTGAAAAGCCCTCGGAAACGTTGGACAGTTGCTCTAAATCGAAGCGAGAGATGTCCAGACGGCGCTTTGACAGGTGAATTTTGAATATATCTTGGCGTTCTTCTTTGGTCGGCAGGTCAACAAAGAAGAGTTCGTCAAATCGGCCTTTCCTTAATAACTCCCCTGGCAATCGGTTGACTCCGTTGGCTGTTGCCATTACGAACACTGGGGAAGTCTTTTCTTGCATCCAAGTGAGAAAGGAACCAAAAACCCGGCTGGATGTACCTCCGTCTGAGTCGGCAGAACCAGGGCCGCCTGCAAACCCTTTTTCCAGTTCGTCAATGAAGAGAATGGCTGGAGATATTAATTCTGCCGTTTTAAGAGCGTTGCGAAGGTTGGCTTCCGATCGACCTACCATTGAGCCGTCGTACACTCTACCCATATCTAGCCGCAGCAGGGGCAGTCCCCACAAACGGGATGTAGTCTTGGCAATTAAGGATTTCCCGCATCCGGGGACACCCATAATCAGCATCCCTTTGGGTTGGGGCAAGCCGTATTCTCTCGCCCTCTCTGTGAAAGCGTTGGAACGCTGTCTCAGCCAATTCTTGAGTGCTTCTGAACCGCCTACAGCCTCAATGGTTTCGTCTTCTTCAATAAACTCTAGAATGCCGTTGCGACGAATTAGTTGCTTTTTCTCGGACAGAACTATGTCAACTTCATCTTCCGTCAAGCGTCCCTTGCAAACTTGGGCTTTGCGATAAACTTTTTCGGCTTCATCCTTGGTTAATCCCAAGGCTGCTTTCAAGAGTTTTTCTCGCCCTTCTGTGGTAATCCGTCGCGACTTCGTTTGCTCCAACTGGCTAGACAATACTTGGTTTAGTTCCTTCATGTCTGGGAGCGGGAAGTCTAACACTACCACTTCCTTTTCTAGCTCGATCGGGATTTGCTGCAAAGGAGACATCAGTATAATTGTCTTTTGTGTTCCTTTGAAGTTGGCGATCGCATCACGCAACAACCTTGTTACGGTTGCATCATCTTTAAAAGGATGCAGGTCTTTGAATACATAGATAGTAGCGTTGTTGTTCGGTTCGCGCTGCCTAATCGCCCATTCAATAGCTGCCTGCGGCGAGAGGGTGCTTTGCTGAGTGTTTGCACGAGGTTGACCGTACTCTATCATGCCCTGGGTTACAGTCCAGACAAAGACTCGGCGCTGCGGCTTAGCTTGAGCTATTGCGGAAATTGCTTGCTCACACCGCTCTTCCTCGGATGTCACGAGGTAGATCAGAGGATATTGAGCTTGGATTAGGATACTGATCTCTTCTTGCATATTCCTCGACCCACTAGAGACGGTGCTATCTTTGCTGAATCTCAATGCTGCCATTAGCCCATTGCTGAATGAGATTTCCAGTTATGGCTTTTTGAGCAAGCAAGGCATTCTTAGCAGGGAACCAATTCTTCCTCTCCCGGTTGGGCTGTGCTGGCACTGACGCCTGACACTTGCTTGACTGGAAGATCCTGCTCAGCCAATACACTCGGCTGACTTGTTACGGATGCCAGTTCTCCATCTCGCATTACTACTGAACCCGTGCATTCTGGACAAGTGTACACCCGGTGGGTTTGTCCGTAGGAGGCTTCTACTTCGTCAACCAGTTCGGGGTTTCCTAGGTAGAAGACAATTGCCCTTTCTGCAATTGATGACATCGGTTCGGTTTCTACTGCGGCTTTGATTTTGAGCTGGCGATGCAGTTCAGGTGGAAGATACAGTGTAACTTTTTGCTTTTCTTGCATATCAGTGAATTGACTTACCCGGGTATGTATATTAGATTAGCTACTTAATTCTTTGCTGTCAAGCCTCTATGCTGCTTTAGCGTCATTTTGTAATATCTCGTTACAATTGCTGCGATCTTGGGGCGGCTAACAACGGAAAATAAAAGAATGTAGCTGATGAGGCAGCTATCAAGGTACGTAGTTGCGCTTCAGCGCTCTTTCATATATATAAAGAGCGCTGAAGCGCAACTACGTACCTAAAGGCGAATGCTGGGAAAAACTCTAATTTGAAAGCTGATTAGCCGATCGCCCCCCGAGATATGGGAAAATCAATCAGAGTCTGCCGGTAAACATCCGGCAATCCCGTGTCATAACACCGCCCTCGCACCACATAACCAGCCATTCCCTCGAACTCCCGCAACTTATCCAAACACGACGTTAACTGAAATTCGCCTCTTTCTCGAAAATTGCTATTAATATGTTCTGCCAAACAATCAAAGATTTTAGGATCGAGGACATACATCCCAAACATTGATAAGAATAAATCCTCTGCCAAGCCTTCTACGCTTAAATGCTGCCGCGCATACTCGATATCCGGCTTTTCGTAAACTTGCGTCACCGACAAAATAGCATCTTGTTCCTGCCAAACTCCCGCCGCACAGCCGTAGTGATGAATTACATCAGATGGTGTTACCCTCAAACCAATGACGCTGTGCTGCACTTGCGAGTAAATATCCAATAGTTGGCGCGCACAAGAGCTTTCTGTTTGCGACGAGTAAATGTGATCGCCCAAAAGCAGGAGAAATGGCTCGTTGTTAGTCCATTCCTTAGCACAAAATACAGCGTGTCCGAACCCTTCCTGGACATCCTGAGTGAGAATTGTAACGCGCTGTCCCAACTCTTGTAAATATTGGCTATAATCCTGATTTTGCTGAGACAGTTTTTGGAAAAGTTCGGGAGACGGCCCAGTTTTAAAGAAATCTTCAAAAAAAGTGCGATCGCCCTTTTGGACAACTATACCAACTTCTTCGATTCCCGCACTCAAAGCTTCTTCCACAATTGCCAAAATTATCGGTTTAGCGCGGCCAGTGCGATCGATAATTGGCAAGAATTCCTTCTTTACCGCCTTAGTAGCCGGAAACATCCGAGTGCCGAAACCAGCGGCCGGAATCACGGCTTTTCTGACTTGCAGTCGGGAAGCTTTTCCTGCATCTTTTCTTTCTTCTATCTGCGTGGAACAGGCGTCCCGCCTGTATATTTCTGGGGTTTCTGCATCTTTTCTTTCTTCTATCTGCGTGGAACAGGCGTCCCGCCTGTATATTTCTGGGGTTGTTGCTGCATTAAATTCTGTTTCAGGCTGCAAATGGGTCTGAGAACTAATAGTAAGTTTCACACATTCCATCTGAGGAAAATTCCGTGAAATAATCTCGATAACTTGCTGTTGACTTTCAATTCCCCTGGACAAGCGGGGATTAAATACCTATCAAATTCCCTCTGAGCAACTTTCATCAACTCGCCGAGTTTAACCGCATCTCCCTGCTGTAAAGCTGCGGCCGCATCTTGCGTAATTTTAGAACTAATCGCGCCAAGATGTTTCTGCACGTTTGCTTGAACTTCAGTCACAGCAAAGGGATAAGCCTGATTCAGACTTGCCAGAATTTGTTGAGTGTTTTTGCTAGCGCCCAAATCTACGATGACAAAAAACAAATCTTTGGCAACTTTTAGCTCAACAACATCCATTTGATCGCCGTCAAAAAACATCAAAATTGGTCGATTTCCATAGGCACAACCCTGATCCATGCGGCCGCAGCGCGAAGGTGTGGCAATTTCGCCTAAATAAGCCATTTCCATTTCGTCGCGGACGTTCATTTTTAAATCGTATAAGCGATTGAAAGCGCGGGCTACTAACACGCAAATTGCGGCACTTGAAGACAAGCCTTTCTGAATTGGCAAATCAGTTAAATAATTGTCAATTTCTACTCCTCCCGCGTAGCCGTGCGAGAGAAATTGAGCGGCAACACCGGCTGCATAACTGAAAAAAGTTCCTGTTTGGGCCTCAGCAAGCAGAGCATTTTTTGCCATCGGGAGTGCAGTTTCAATTTTTGTGCCATCATTTAAAGCTGCCCGCAAAATCAAGTGTGTCGGATGTTTTTTGACTTCGGCATAAATTCCTTGATTTGTACTGGCTATCAGAGTACAGCCTTTTTCTATAGCGGGATTGTGCGGGCGATAACTGGCGGCCCAATCGCTGTGTTCGCCAAACAAACAAAGGCGACCCGGAACAAAAAGTTTCATTGCATCTATCTAAGGGTATCTATATTGTGATTACTCTAACCTGAGATGGAGATATTTTACTAAAGTGCGATCGTCCTTTGGGTTGATGTACTTGACGGAGGAAATTTGTTGTAATAGATGAAAACTAAGAGTTGAAGGAAGCAGTTGCAATGCGTAAGTTAAACATAGGTCTATCTGAGGAGCAACGTGCAGGCGTTATCGAACTGTTGAATCACGACCTGTCAGATGCTTATCTGCTGTTAATCAAAACCAAAAAGTATCACTGGGATGTAGTGGGCCCGCAGTTTCGATCGCTCCACCAGTTGTGGGAAGAACACTACCAGGCGTTAACAGTAAATATCGATGCTATGGCCGAACGGGTGAGAACTTTAGGTGGCTACCCAATTGGTACTGCTGAGGGTTTTCTGAAGTATGGTTCGATTAAAGAACATATCGGCGACTTGCCTTTGGCTACGGAAATGGTATCACGTTTAGTTGATGACCATGAACTGATTATTCGCAATCTCCGCCAACACGTCGAACAGTGCGGTGAAGAGTTTAAGGATGATGGAACCGCAGATTTTTTGACTGGTTTGATGGAACAGCACGAGCAAATGGCTTGGATGTTGCGATCGTTTATTGAAGGGGAATCTATTTCACCGGATGGTAAGCAGCCGAAAGCTAAAACTCCTACAGCTTCTCACGCTTAGATTATAGCTCGATCGAACAGATTTAACTGTTGTGAGTCAGAGAATTTCACCGCGATTCTCGCAGTACGACAGGGGTTTTCAACCCCTGTCTCATAGCGAAAGTCCTCTTTTAGAGGACTGGAGTTAACCTGATTTCGATCTGGTTTTTGAGTCGTTTTTTAACCGACTTTCGCCTTGAGGCAGGGGTTTAAACCCCGGCCGGACTCCGAGGAGAGCGTGCTTTTTGACAGATTTTGAGTAAGACATGATTACGGACAAATTTGATGTACAGTCTCTACGTATCTGTTCACAGAGTGATATTATTATACTGCTCGATTTCCCAAACTCTTCAACCGCATTCTTTCATACACCTGCGACGGCAACATTCTGTGAATATTCATTCGCTTTTCGATCGCAGCAATTGTCGTCCCGGCACTTGAATCCGATGTTTGCTTCAACTCCAATCCCGATTCACTTCTCGATCCTAATATCATTTTTACCAAACTTTCTATTGACAACAAATACAAATTATGACGCAGCAAAGTCATCACAAAATCTTCTTTTAAAGCTCGATATAGCCAAAACAATGTACTCCGGTAATTGCCGTTGCGGTTGCTTTTGACAGCTAGATAAATGTAAAAATTACTGCTAGACCAGCAGTAAACTTTCTCGGGAACTTTCGAGTGATACCGCCGGACATCTGCCAAAATCAAAGTATGGCCTTTTGCCATTGCGGCATAGTTGCAAGACATACTGCTGGCAATCTGTCGGTAGCCGACTAAATACTCAGGTACTACTTTAAATTGATAGTATTGGGCGATGCGGAGGTGCAATTCCCAGTCTTCGCAACCTTGAGCGTTTTCTAGTTTGAATTTGCAGTTGTAGCCTCCGACTTTTTCAAAGCAAGCGCGACGGATTAGAGATGAACTGGCATTGCCGATAAAATATTTATAAACTAAGGCATCGTGAACCGATCCTTCGATCGTTGAGTTGTAAAATCCACCTGTCAGCAAACCTTCTTCGTTAATATCCAATGACCAGGAATAAATAACTCCAACAAAAGATTCCGATTTTGTCAGGCATTCAACTTGTTTTTCCAGGTTTTGCGGGTACCAAATATCGTCAGCGTCGATCGGAGCAATATGTTCGCCTTTTGAGTGTAAATAGGCTAGGTTGCGAGCGACGGCTACACCTGCATTTGATTGCTGCAATAAGATGATTCGGCTATCTTTTTGAGCAAAAGATTTGATGATTTCAGCGGTTGTGTCTGTAGAGCCGTCGTCCACAACTAAAATCTCTATATTCTGATAAGTTTGAGATAGCACAGACTCGATTGTTTGGGCAATAAATTCCTCAGCATTGTAAGCCGGTATAATTACTGAAATTAATGGCTGATTTAAATTGTGTTTGGTGTTGTTCATGCGATATAAAAACTTTTTTATGTAAAATTTTTGACTCTCAGGCACCGATTTAATGGTATCTTAACAAAGTGGTAAGGTCGATCGCACACCGTCGAAAATTTGCAGGTGTACATTTGAAATATATTGCCAAAACTCATCAAATGTGCATTGACACAGCAGTCGGGATACAGACTTGGTGCAGGAGTGACTCGCCGATCGCATATATAAAATCAACTGTACTGGGCAACTCGCGATCGCCGGAGAGTCTCAGTATATCATATGTTGCTTTTTATACTTGTTACGGTCAAAAAAAATCAAATTCTTGTGCGGTGGAATACTCTGAAACACAATGGCTGGTGGGGCTTTTTAGAAGGTTTACAAAAACAATGATATATATAAAGATTTCGTAAAGCTGTTGTCTTCATCAGGTGAGTCTCAGCCAGATGTGGCTTAGAATACAGGCATGAATGGGGATCAATGCAGCCTACATTGCCAGCAAAAAAATTAGTTGAAGATAAACAGAAATCGGGTTATAAACAAAAATGTAGAGCTGATTTTACTTTTCGTAAAGTAGGAGCATTGAAATTCAATCATTGGTTTTCCATGCAATTCAAAACAAACTCGGTAATGATTTATACTAACGAACCGACTGTATCCGTAATTATCCCAGTCCACAATGGGGGAGCTTACTTCCGCACCTGTTTGTCAAAGCTGGCTCAAGCTAGACCGAAGCCGATCGAGATTATTGTAGTAGCAGATGGGGAAAGCGACGGTTCTTGGCGTCTGGCCAAGGAATTCGGCGCCAAAGTCATCAGAATTCCCGAATGCGGCGGCCCCGCCCGAGCCAGAAATTTTGGAGCGCAAGCTGCGAAGGGAGATATTCTGTTTTTTGTGGATGCTGATGTCGCTGTTTGTCCTGAGGCTGTGGGTTATGCGAAATCGGTGTTCAAAAATAATCCCTACTTAGCTGCTTTGATCGGTTCCTATGACGATGCTCCTGGAGATCCCGATTTTTTATCGCAGTACAGGAACTTGCTCCACCACTACGTGCACCAAACAGGTAATGAAGAAGCTTCGACTTTTTGGGGCGCTTGCGGAGTGATTCGCCGGGAAATTTTTTTGCAGATGGGTGGCTTTAATGAGAGTTATCGCCAAGCTTCGATCGAAGATATTGAGCTGGGCTACCGTTTGAAACAAGCCGGTTATAAAATTCGATTGTGCAAAACATTGCAAGTCAAGCATTTAAAGCGCTGGGAAGCGGTGGGGATGGTGAAAGCTGACTTTTTTTACCGAGCGCTGCCTTGGACTGAACTGATTTGGCGCGATCGCAAATTGAATAATGACCTCAACTTGCAAGTATCGAACCGAATTAGTGTAGTTTTAACTTATGCCATGCTGCTGGCAGTGGTGGGGACGTGCTGGTCGCTGAACTTTCTGCTATTGGCTGGGTTGCTGGCAATACCCTTAGTAGCAATTAATTCAGAGCTTTATCGATTTTTTCAGCAAAAACACGGTATCTTATTTGCGCTGAAAACCATTCCTTGGCACTGGCTTTTCTATTTTTACAGCGGACTGGCATTTGCGATCGGCACGGGTCGTCACTTATCCCAAAAAAAGCTGTTGACTGGCAAAGTTAGGTTGCCAGTATCCGCTCAATAAATCAAGGCAAATTGTCCTTCAACTTCCAGCCGATCGATATTTTATCAGGGTATTCACTGGTGCATATATTAATTTTAGAAGTTATAAATAATTGTATAGTGCAATAAAAAGGCTGGAGGTAGGCTGAGTGAAACATTATCCTGTGGCGATCGTCGGTGCTGGGCCTGCGGGTTTGACGGCTGCTTACGAGCTAGTCAAGCAAGGGATCGTCCCTGTTGTACTCGAAAAAGGGGATAAAGTTGGCGGGTTGGCCCGCACCGAAAGCTACAAAGGCTATCGTTTCGACATTGGCGGCCACCGATTTTATACTAAAGTTGCAGCGGTGCAGCAGTTGTGGCAAGAGGTACTGGGAAATGAGTTTATTAAAGTGCCGCGCTTGTCGCGAATTTTTTATAGAGGTAAATTTTTTAACTATCCGATCGGGGCCTTCAATACTCTGTTTAATTTGGGGATAATTGAGAGTGCGCTAATTATTTTGAGCTATCTGAGAGTTAGACTCTGGCCGCTTCCCAAAGAAGAAACTTTTGAACAGTGGGTAATCAATCGTTTTGGCGATCGCTTGTACAAAACATTTTTTAAGACTTATACAGAAAAAGTTTGGGGAATTCCCTGTTCGGAAATTCAAGCAGATTGGGCGGCGCAACGGATTAAGGGGCTGTCACTGACAACCGCAATAATTAATGCTTTGTTTGGTAGTAATGATACTAAAACTTTAATCAAAGAGTTTGACTATCCGGCTTTGGGGCCGGGGATGATGTGGGAAAAGTTCGCTGAAGCTGTGGAAGCTAAAGACGGCAAAGTTTATCTCGATACTAAGGTGATTAGCTTTGAGCGTGAAGGTAATAAAATTAAAACTATTACTGCTGAACATAACGGAGAAATAGTTGAATATTCGGCGGATAATTTCATTACAAGTATGCCGATATCGGCGCTGGTAGCACGGATGAAACCGCAGCCGCCTGAGCCAGTGTTGCACGCGGCGCGATCGCTAAAATATCGAGATTTTTTGATTGTATCGCTGATTGTCGATCGCCCAAGTTTGTTTCCTGACAACTGGATTTACATTCATTCTCCCGAAGTGAAAGTCGGACGGATTCAGAATTTTAAGAATTGGAGTGCTGCATTGGTTCCCGATGCGAGCAAAACTTGTTTGGGAATGGAGTATTTTTGCAATGAAGGCGAGGAACTTTGGGTAATGTCGGATGCTGAACTTGTGGAGTTAGCAACTCGCGAGTTGGTTGAGTTGGGTTTGGCAAAAGCTGCGGATGTTGAGGATGGGGTGGTGCTGAGGCAGCCGAAGGCTTATCCTGTTTACGATGCCGAATATCGCGGACATTTGCGGGTTTTGGAAGGTTTTTTGACTGGGATTGAGAATTTGCAGACGATCGGGCGAAATGGTATGCACCGATACAACAACCAAGACCATTCTATGCTGACGGGGATGCTGGCGGTGAGAAATCTGCTTGGGGAAAAGCACGATTTGTGGGATGTGAATACTGAGCGATCGTACTATGAAGACTTTAGTGTCGATCGATCTAAGGAAAAAAAGGATTCGGATTTGATGGCGCAGTCTAGTTGATATTTGGGGATTGTAGTTGTGACAATGTGAGTTAAATCACACCTGAAATGGCGATCGCCCGTTCATATTTTCCGCATAATCTTGTAGGGGCAATCCCCCGATCAGTTGCGTCGCTTCATCCGGCGTAGGTACGGGGTGACTCGCCTACATTTACCACAACCTATTTAGGTGTTGTGAAGTGGAAATATTGTATATTGGTTAAGTAAGCTGACCATTTTTTTAACTTTTCACTCCTCGGAGTCGTTTTTCTATGCTCCAAAGACTATACGTACATAACTTCAGATGCCTGGAGAACTTTGAACTGATTCTCAAAGAGATGCCATCCTCCCTTTTAATTGGGAAAAATGGTGCAGGTAAATCAACCATCCGCGTTGTATTGGAAATCCTTCAACACATCGGTCGAGGCATTAACAGAATGCGTGATTTTGATAAAAATCATCTTGGTCTTATCGACCCGAAAGATTTCAATCGAGGCAGGTCTGATGTTCCAATTCGATTTGAGATAGAAGTATTACTTGACAATAAATTATACAAATATATTCTGGCATTGGAATTACCAGAAAACTTTAGAGAGCTTCGAGTTTTTGAAGAGCAACTGTTAATTTCAGGAAATCCAATTTACTCTCGCAAGGAAGCCCAAGTCACTATTCATTACACCAGCCCGCGAAATCCTGAAGCTAAGTTTCTGGTGGATTGGCATCTCGTTGCTCTTCCAGTGATTCAAGAACAATCAGAAACCGATCCGCTTCGTATTTTCAAGACTTGGCTGGCGCGCACGATTATTTTAGCCCCGATCCCAAGCCTGATGACTGGAGACTCTAACGGGGAAACGTTGGAGCCAAAACGAGACGGTTCAAATTTTGGGGAGTGGTTCTCTGGGTTACTCAGTCGCTACCCTGCTGCCTACACACAGGCTTACAGATACCTCCAAGAAGTTATGCCTGACTTTCAGGATTTTCTGAATGAACAAATCGGGAAAGACTCTAAAAGTATGATTGTTCGGTTTGAAGAAAAGAATGCCAATCTGAGTGTTGACTTTAAAGACTTATCTGATGGGGAGAAATGCTTTTTTCTTTGTGCTGTTGTCTTAGCTGCTAACAAGTATTACGGCCCACTTTTTTGCTTTTGGGACGAACCTGATAACTATCTTTCTCTGTCAGAGGTTGGACATTTTCTTACATCACTACGACGCTCATTTAAGGATAGCGGTCAGATTATAGCGACCTCACATAATGAAGAAGCAATCAGAAAGTTTTCAAATGAAAATACCTTTGTACTCGATCGAAAAAGTCACTTAGAGCCAACCTTAGTTAGGTTGCTCAGTGATATACCTGTCAGTGGCGATCTTGTAGATACCTTGATTCGCGGCGACATAGAATTATGAAAGAGAAGCAAAATCCATACAAGTCTCATGTTGTTGTGTTGCCAGAAGACCGTGCTAATGAAGAGATCGTAAATGGATTTAATAATTTTCTAGACCTTTACTCCAGAGCTATTCAGATTGAGCGGCCTGCTGGTGGTTGGGAAAAAGTTGTGGAGAAATTCCTAAAAAATCATGCCTCTGAAATGAAGAAAAAATTTCCAGAAAGAAAGAATGATGGTCTTGCTGATTGATTTTGATGAAAATTATGAAGATAGGTTTAGTTATGTAAAGGAGCGGATTCCCGAGGATTTAGAAAATAGAGTATTTGTTCTTGGAGTATTATCTGAACCAGAGAAGTTAAGGAGCGATATTAGAAAGAATTTTGAAAATATCGGAGAAGCCCTTGCAAATGACTGTTCCAATAATAACACGAATGGATTATGGGGGCACGATCTTCTCAAACACAACAAAACAGAGTTAGATCGTATGATTCTATCTGTTAAACCATTTCTGTTTAATTAAGTCAACGAGGAATGAATGCGTTTTGTCGATATCTGAACATCTTGTGCTAACTCTTGACCACATACTGATAAAATAAGAAGAGCTAGATTGAGATATCATCTTATGTCGCTGATTAAACAACGCCTTCTAGAAGCGATCGAACGAACTCCTGAATCGCTTTTAGAGCAAACCCTGACATTCCTAGAATTTTTGACCAGTCGGACACAAACCGCGATCGCCCCAGACTTCGACTCAGATTTTGATTCAGACACCGACTCCAACGACCAAATCCTCGCTGATCTGAAAACCTCCCTCCACCAAGCCAAAACGGGACAAACATTCCCCATTGAGGAACTCTGGGATGGCATCAATGTCTGATACGCCAGTCCAACTAAAATTCACAGTTGAGACAAATTTTTTTAACTTGTGCTAAGTCTTGACTTACAGACTTAGAGAGTGAAAATATGCTAAGACGCAAGCAACAAACAAACCAACCTATGAACTTTTCAGAAAAATCAGGGGGCAAAAGTCCCACATCCACAAAAACCAACCCAACACAAAATCTCAACACCGGCGGGCTGCGGACATTACTCCTCGCCGCCGGCATAGCCTCTCTCTGCGCCAGTTGTCAGAGTCCCCAAACACCAAGCGCCACAACCCCCGGCAGCAGTCCTGGAAGCTCTCCCGCAGCCTCTCCCATCGTCGTTAGCACCCCCGGAGACCCAAATACCGTCAAAATAGTCTCCATGCTCCCCATGACAGGCAGCGCCTTGGGTCAAGCTCAAACAATGGTCAACGGTGTCAAACAAGCCCTTGCCGAAACCGACTCTAAAGCCTGCGATGGCAAAATCAAAATCGAATACGAGATTCTCGATGA
>NZ_JAEQCB010000132.1:0-17986 GCF_020738785.1 Microcoleus sp. PH2017_05_CCC_O_A
TTGCGCTTTAATTCTTCCACAATAGCTCGACTTTCAGCAGTGCGACGATCGATTTCTTCTCTCCGATCGTAATAATAGGTCATTGCTGCATGAACCGAGGCAAGTTGCAAATCATACTTGCCCGCGATTTCTTCTATAGACATCCCCATTTTCAGATACATTTCGGCGATGTGTGCTACAGCAATTCGATGGCCCGCAATGCGTGGCTTACCACCAAGTACCCCAGGCGTAATTTCGATATGTTCTGTGATGACTGATTCCTTAGACATCTTAGTTAAAGGCTCTTAATCAGTAATGTTTAAGCTCTTTAATCTTAGCACAAAAGGTTTTTGCAGTAATTTGAGTATGCCGTCAAGCTTATGCTGATCGAGAGTCATAGCTACCTTCGATCGGCATCTATTCTGGTTTTAACCAGAAATCACTCGTTGTCGAAATTCCTTAACTGCTGCGAGCGAATTCGGATATCGGACATATTCCGCCAACAATTCTATATCTAAATCAGGGAGAATTTCGCTCCGATAGATTTGCTCATAACCGCAGGTTTGGACAAATTGAACTGGAATTTCTTCTCTCAGGTAGTAGAGGCTAAAACGTTCATTTTGCCAAAACCAAACCTCTTTAACATTTAACCTTCTGTAAACTTCCAATTTGTTCAGACCACCACTGGTAACAACAACCTCAATTGCCAAATCGGGAAATTCTTTGTCTGTACCAATGCAGTAAGCTTCATCGGGTTCCGTCCCGCCTCTTTTTTCCTCTTGCCGCAGGGTGGTAGAACCAAAGGGAAAATAGTCGATATCTGCTTCTAAAAAGTAGATTTCCAAGAGATTTCCAATGCGAGTTTTTCTGTTTTCATGGCGACGGGAAGGTGACATAATTTCTAAGGCTCCATCTAAATAAGTGACTCGATATGCCGAACTATCCCCATTTCTGGTGAGCAAGGTTTCATATTGCTCCCAGTTAACGCGATCGGTAATATAGCGACATTCGGAATCTTGGCGTTGGAGTGCTTGTTGGTCAAGTAGAGCATTGAGATCGCTTGTCAACATAGTATTACCTCCTTTAGGTTGTCTTGATTATAATGAGAGTTAATGCGATAAATCTTGTTAAAAAAATTTGCCTTAAAAAAGAAGTATTACCTATTGACTAGGCTAGAATTACTGTGGTATATTTTAGATAATGGGAGTGGTAACTTAAATTTTAAAATTGCCACTATTTCCATTATCTAATTGTACTTCCTTTGCTGCCAGGAGTCAAGCATTTAACCCGAAAAAAAAGGGCGATTTTTTTTAATTCACGCAACTAAAATTAATCGATGCTCATTACCAATTCCCCGTTACCGTCAATAACTTCGCCGATCGCAAAAGCACCAATTCCCTGAGACTCAAACCACTTCACAGCCTGCTCAACTTCCCGGCGATCGACCAACAGCACAAAGCCAATACCCATATTAAAAGTATTGAACATATCGGCAGTCGCCACAGAGCCAGCCTCAGCAATCCAGTCAAAAATTGGCAAACTCGGCCAGCTATTGCAGTCAATTTTCACAGATTGATTGGCTCCCAAACAGCGGGGCAAATTTTCCGGCAAACCGCCGCCTGTAATGTGAGCCATACCGTGAATTTCTAAACCGCTCTTAAGGGCTTCGAGGACTGGTTTCACATAAATTGTAGTCGGAGTCAGCAGCACTTCTCCTAAACTTTGGCCGCCCAATTTTTCCGGTTGGGAATTCCAATCAAAACCTAGATCGCCCGCAATTTTTCTCACCAAACTAAAACCGTTGCTGTGCACGCCGGAACTAGCCAGCCCGACAGCCACATCTCCCACCCGTACCTGGGAAGCGTCGAGCAATTTGCTCTTTTCGACAATTCCCACGCAAAAACCAGCCAAATCGTACTCGCCGGCTTGGTAAAAACCAGGCATTTCTGCGGTTTCCCCTCCGAGCAAAGCACAGCCCGCTTGTTTGCAACCGTCAGCAATTCCTGTCACCACCCCAGCTAATTGTTCGGAGTTTAACTTTCCTGTCGCTAAATAATCTAGAAAAAAGAGGGGCTCGGCGCCGGATGTCAGCACGTCGTTGACGCACATCGCCACCAAGTCGATACCTACCGTGTCGTGCCGATCGAGATCGTGGGCCAATTTCAACTTAGTTCCCACGCCGTCAGTGCCCGAAACCATCACTGGCTCTTTTAAACCCTCCGGAACGCTGAAAAACCCGCTAAATCCGCCGAATCCGCCCAAAACTCCCGATCGGTGGGTGCTTTTGACTGTATTTTTGATGCGATCGACAAAAGCTCTGCCCGCCTCAACATCCACACCTGCTGCTCGATAATCCATAAGTCCCCCAAATCCATTTGTAAGTTTTAGTTTATTCCCAAGAGTCAGCCGATTTTGGATTTTGGATTTTGGATTTTGGATTGGGGATTGGGGATTGAGAATTGGGCATTGGGCATTGGGCATTGGGCATTGGGCATTGGGCATTGGGCATTGGGCATTGCGGATTTTGGATTGAGGATTGGGGATTTTGGATTGAGGATTGGGGATTTTGGATTGAGGATTGGGGATTGCCGATTGCGGATTGAGGATTGCCGATTGCGGATTGGGGATTGGGGATTGCCGATTGCGGATTTTAGGCTTCCAGGTAAGCGCCAAGGTTGAACGAGCTCTGGAGCTGGGATCTCGAACAGAAGTATAAAATTTTGCGATCGCAGCAAGTATCCATTTGGGGGCGAACTCAACATTTAATACTTGACAAACAGATTTTTTCAGGCTAATCCTTCGGCAGCCATAAAATACACGAATTTTTTGTAAATTTTTGTAAAAATTTCTGGAATTCTGAAAATGGCTGTAACCACTGCAATTAAAGGACTTTATTAGACAGAGTTCTGAGAAAATTTGAGCAATATTGCTCAAATGTATCGAAACAGCGATCCCCAAGCGCAAAAGTTTGTGGTAGTCTGTTGCAGTTCGTTACCAAAACACAAATTGCAGATCGAGTATTGAGTTGTCAAAGATCGGGGAAGTTTCAGCCAAATTTTTTTTTTCGCTGAAGCATTACAGCAAAAACGCACCCGGATACTTTGCTTTGACTCACGGGGGAATAGCGAAGGGATCGAGAAAAATCCTTGACGCCTGCCGCCAAATGGCCAATCCTCCAATCTCGGTTGGCAATGGCTCTTCACAAAAATGGACGTATGAAGGAAAAATTTGTTGGTGGTTTACTCGCTGTCCTGTTAGTTCCTGTGGTAGGAACGGCCTCTTCTTGTCACGCACAAGCGACAGACGCTCTGAAGCCAGACTCTCAGGGCTCCAAGCAGCAAGTAATTGCCACCCAACCGTCCCCGCAGTTAAACGCAACTCGGGCCGAAGCACAAAAAGTTGGACAGTATCAGTACCAAGCAAGAGCTGACATTGACCAAGACTCGATCGTCAAAATTCAGCCCCACGACTTGGAGGGGCGACAAGCAGTGACAGTCTACGTGCGAAACATTCCAGTCATCACCTTTCTGAACCCAAGCCAGGAAACCAACACCAAAATTGGAGAAACTGGCGATCGCAAAGCCAGTGGTAGCAGTCAGTCAAAAGTAGCCGGCACAAAAGAAAATCCCAAAGCCGGAAACACTGCCAGCAATTCCACCAATCAAGAACCAGATCCAATGTGGCGGGCATCTAGCTTAGCAGCAAGACTCAACCAGCTAAACCGCAACAACATCGATCCCAACAGCATTACCGTTAAGTGGGAAAAAGGCGATCGCTACATAATCCAGGCAAACGGCGAGGATTTGGTAAGCATCAACGCTCAAAACATCCTCCCCGACACCACGAGCAACTTCAGCCGAGATGCTCTGCAAGTAACCAATCGCCTCCGCCGACTCCTGGGCAACGCCCCACCCTTGGAAGCAGTCGCAGGCCAACCCCAACCCGAACCAGAAGCCCCCGTGCTATCTTTGGGCCCACTTCAAGTGCGGCTCAGCGGCTTGGCTTCCTGGTACGGCCCCGGATTTGATGGCAACCTCAGCGCCAGCGGCGAGCGTTTTAACCAAAATGCCTTGACTGCTGCACACCGCCACTTGCCCTTCGGCACTCTAGTCATGGTGCGAAATCTTGACAACGGCCGCTCCGTCGTCGTTCGGATTAACGATCGCGGCCCCTACGTGGGCGATCGGCTGATTGACTTGTCGGCCGGCGCAGCCAACGTGCTCGGAATGATGAGCAGCGGCGTTGCGAGAGTGGAAATCCAAGTAATCGAACCCAAGCAACAAACAACTGTGGGACGTTGACAGTTGACAGTTGACAGTTGACAGTTGACAGTTGACAGTTGACAGTTGACAGTTGACAGTTGACAGTTGACAGTTGACAGTTGACAGCTTGAGGGCGACCTCTACCTAGAAGTCCGAGGATTGGAGTAATAGACCTCTTGCAAAAATCGGAAAACACCCTGAAATCATCTGCGTTTATCTGTGTTTATCTGTCTGACATCTGCGGTTGAAGGATCGCTCAAAGACTAATTTCTCCCTACAAGGGTTGCGGCTTTAAACCAATTCTTTCTGGTAAGGCAGAATACAAAAGTTATCCGAACTGTAGAAAGCAGAAACTAGAATAAAACTTGTCCGGGCTTGAAGTATCTGACATCTTGCACTCGTCGCCATAGTCTCGCGCCCCACCATAGTTTATTTGTTGTGGAACTCGCACGCGAGGCAAGTTGCTAACATTGGTGCCAGATGTCCGATCGAACAAATTCAGACAAATAAATTCTGCATTCTGCCGAATGCCTTGAGGAGATTGTATCGGTGCAACTGTTTACTAGCATTGCAGCACTTCGCTGCTACTTAAATTCACAAAAGTCTGCTGCACCTCACGTGACAGTCGGTTTGGTGCCGACGATGGGAGCTTTGCACGCCGGACATCTCAGCTTGATCCAGCGGGCAAGACAAGACAATACGATCGTCCTAGTCAGCATTTTTGTCAACCCGCTGCAATTTGGCCCGACAGAAGATTTTCAAGATTATCCCCGAAATTTGGATCGAGACCGGCTGCTGTGCGAACAAGCTGGTGTTGATGCCATTTTTGCTCCCCCAGCAACAGAAATGTTTGGGAACCCAGGGGGCGATCGCACAGCAACCGACAAAACCGCCCAAACACAAAATCAACTTTCATCCTTAACTCAAGTAGTGCCGCCACCCGCGATGACATCGGTGTTGTGCGGCAAGTCTCGGCCCGGTCATTTTCAGGGCGTCGCGACAATTGTTACCAAACTTTTGAGTTTGGTGCAGCCGACAAAAGCTTATTTTGGTCAGAAAGACGCCCAGCAGCTAGCAATTATCCGCAAGCTCGCCTGGGATTTTAACTTGCCTGTAGAGATTGTTGCTTGCCCGATCGTCCGCGAAGAGTCTGGACTAGCAATGAGTTCTCGAAATCAGTATTTAACAACAGAGCAAAAACAGCAAGCCTGCGCCCTCTACCGCGCGCTGGAACAAGCCTCAAAAACTTTTGCTTCAGGCGACCGCACCTGGGCCGCAGCACTCGCTGCCGCGCGCGCCGAAGTCGCTGGAGAACCCGAAGTTAAGCTCGAATACGCCGAACTCGTCGATCCCGACACTCTGATGCCGTTGGAGGTGGTGGAAACAGCGGGACTTTTAGCGGTAGCAGCCAGAGTTGGCTCTACTCGCTTGATTGATAATATAATTCTCAGGAACCGCAGGCCAATTGTGGCGATCGACGGCCCGGCGGGCGCTGGCAAATCTACCGTAACTCGCCAAGCAGCAAAAGCTTTGGGCTTGTTTTATCTCGATACTGGCGCGATGTACCGGGCGCTGACTTGGCTGGCTTTGAAAACAAACACGCCGATGTCGGATGAATGTGCGATCGCCGAATTAATTAGTTACAGCTATTTGGAATACAATCTCGATCCGGCATCTTTCATGCTGAAGATTAACGGCGAAGACATAACCGAGGCAATTCGCAGTTTGGAAGTGACATCTCGCGTCTCGGAAATGGCGGCAATTCCCGCTGTGCGCCAGTTTCTAGTAGATGAACAGCGGCGCTGCGGTACAAAAGGTGGGATTGTGGCAGAAGGCCGCGATATAGGAACTAATGTTTTTCCCGATGCGGAATTGAAGATTTATTTGACGGCTTCGGTACAAGAGCGATCGCGCCGGCGGATGTTAGAACTTAAAGACGCCGATCGGGCTAATATTAGTTTGGCCCAGTTAGAACAAGACATCGCTCTGCGGGACTCCAAGGACAGCACTCGCCTGATAGCACCTTTACGGAAAGCTGCTGATGCTGTGGAAATTCAAACAGATAATCTGACTGTTGACGAAGTTATCGATCGGATTGTCGGCTTGTATCAAGAAAGAATCGGCCCTAAAAGTTAATTTGAAGACGCTGGGGCGGGCGATCGGCCCGTAGTGTCAGTTAGCGGCCCGGCTTTTTGGGTCTGAGCCCCTAACTATATAGAATAGAACGTGCAATTAACGGGATTTAACTACCTTCCGGAAGATTGCCACTATTCCCCGTTTTGATCGGTTAGGGGAACTCTCGGTGAAAATTCTTAAACTTGTTAATCCTGCCGGACTTCCCCGCGATCGGTCATTTGCAGTAACATTTCTATGGACAATCGCATTTAATACGATCGTCCTGAGTGGATTAACTTGATATCAAAATAAAATCTAGAATTAATTTTCCAAGGTGTGAAGGAGATAATGACGTGACAAATATGAAACGGCTTTTGAGGCGGCAAAAAAAATTAATCGTTGCTTTTCTGGCCGCCGCAGGAAGTTTTTTGCTGGGTGTGACGTTACCAATGAACTTGCGGGCCAATCAACCAGCGCCACCGATGCAGCCACAAGTCTTGGCAGTATCCTCGCCAGAACCAAAACTGATATCTAATGTTAGTGGGATCGCAGGAGCGATCGCCCATCGAGTAGAAGTTTCCCAAAAAGCTCTAGCTCAACAGCAGGAAACTCGTTTTCAATCATCCCTACCATCCCAGTTTAAAGGTACCATGCTGCGTCAGGCAAAACTGGACCAGCAGCACAAGGCGATCGCCCTAACATTTGACGACGGGCCCTGGCCGACAACTACTAGACAAATCCTAGAGATTCTCAAGAAAAACAATATTAAGGCTACATTTTTTTGGGTAGGAAGATACCTGCAAACATATCCCGAACTTGGCAAACAAGTTGCGTCAGCCGGTCACGCGATCGGCAACCACACTTGGAACCACCAATACATTAAATATAACGAAGACGGTGCGGCTCGCGAGATCGATCGCACGTCATCATTAATTGAGGAAGTGACGGGGGTAAAAACATCACTGTTTCGGCCGCCAGGAGGCATTTTAAACAATGGCTTGGCAGCCTACGCACAGAAGAAAGATTATGCAGTTATCATGTGGTCTGCTGATTCTTTAGATTGGCGGACTGCGACGCAATCGTTGATGGACAACGTGATGCGGCAGGCAAATTCTGGCGGCATTGTGTTGATGCACGACGGCGGTGGCAATCGATCGAGAACTGTACAAGCTTTGCCGGATATTATTGCTAAACTGAGAAAAGAAGGGTACAAATTTGTAACAGTTCCAGAGTTATTGCAGATGCAAGAACAAGCTTTGAAAAAGCAGGAGACAGCACAAAAATAAAAAATGGGGAAAGTGGCAATTTACACCATTTCCCAGGTTTTTGTAAGTCATATCAATTCCGGCTGCGCCGGAATGATATAGAGGACACTCAAGATGCCGTTTCCCTACCGCGATCAATTGTAGGGACTAAGGCACTCGCGGTATCCTCCGTTTATATGATTCCGATGAAGAGCGGATTTGATATCATTCGATCTATTTTTTAGAGCAATAGCTGAATGAATAACGAAGAAGTAGCAACCACGCCCGGTTCCACCGGATGTTCTTTTGCTAAAATCATTGCTTTAATTGCCTTCTTCCTCTGCACAAATCGATCGACAATCGCTATGCTGTGGTAATAGAGCATCAGTCCGATCGCTAGGTCGATCGCGTACCAGTCATGACCCAAAGTCTCAGTGAAACAGGCTTGCCTCCCGCATTCCCAGATCACACGCAACTCCCCGAATCTGACGGTACATTTTGTCATAATTTTCAAGCGCATCCCCAGAGCATTTTGCTCACCGACTCCCTAGAAATCACACTGCAAAGGCTTCACCCCGACGGACAATATGCGATCGGGCAAGATTGTGGCATCTACTGGCGCGAAACCGACCCACCAGAAAAGGGTGCCGAAGCGCCTGACTGGTTCTACGTCCCCAACGTTGGGCCCCTCGTGGACGGCGAAATTCGTCGCTCTTACGTGATTTGGCGCGAGTATATGGTGCCAATAATTGCGATCGAGTTTGCCAGTGGGAATGGTTCCGAAGAGCGAGACAACACGCCTTTATCCCGTTTACCAGAAGGTACTACTCAGAAACCAGGGAAGTTTTGGGTATACGAACAGATTATCCGCATTCCCTACTACGCCATTTATGTAATTAAAACCAGCCAACTGGAAGTCTACAACTGGGTGAATGGTTGCTATTGCCGATTGGAACCGAACGATCGCGGACATTACCCGATCGACCGTATGGGCATAGAATTAGGCCTATGGGAAGGCAGCTATCAAAATCAGACACAGCGGTGGTTGCGCTGGTGGGATAACCAGGGAAATTTGTTGCTCACCGGAAGCGAGCAAGCTCGACTCGAACGCCTCCATACCGAACAGGAACGCCAGCGGGCGGAAGCTGAGAGTCAGCGGGCGGAAGCTGAGAGTCAACGGGCCGATCGCGCACAGCAAACACAACGAGATGCTATCCCCCAACTGTTGGGAATGGGTTTGAGTCTCGAACAAGTTGCCCAGGCGCTTTCTGTGTCGGTGGAGGAGGTGCAGCGTTTGAGATAAAGCTCTGCTTCTTTGTCCCTACTATTAGATCTCTGGCATAATTATTGTGGAACAGGCATCCTGCCTGTTAGGGACTATCTTTTTGCCAGAAATCTATTGCAACAACTTCTCCATAAATACAAGGCATGGACTATCGTTGTATCTCTCAATTGGATAAAAGCCAAGCTTCCTATAAAGTTTGAGTGCCTCTGGTTGTCGCTCTTCGTTTGCTAAGTCAAGCCTAATCTTCCGATAACCTGCCGCGAGTGCGAAATCAAAGAGTATTTGAGCCATTTTCCAGCCTAACCCTTGTCCTCGATACTCTTTGAGAAACCACATCCGCTTAAGTTCGCAGATTTCATCATCAAGTTTTCCGATGCCTCCAGTGCCTACAAGCTGCTCACCATCAACTAATACCAAAAAAGTGCCGTTATTGTCGAAATAGTGCGATCGTACATTCTCAATATCAGACATTGAATCATAGCGACTCAACTCATCCTTGGTGAGTACGCCCTGCCAAATTTATAGACATACCGCAATGACTACTTGCTTGGCTTGTTCAATTTGATGTTGCTGGATTGGTTTAATCTCAACCACTTGCTTTGCTGTAAATCTTCACTACAGAACCCAACCTAACATCAAGCTTAACTTAGATTTTCCTCCCAGCCACACCTTAATTGTAGTCTTAATTACCAATTTAGACTGGAATTTAACGGCAAACTATCCAACTGAGAATCAACCCAATTAGCCGCCGCAACTCCCGATCGCAAAGCAGCTTCAATTTGACCTTCCCCGCACAAATCCCCCGCACAAACCAAGGGCAAATCCCCCTCAGCAGGCAAACAAGAAACAGGTAAAGGATTCCGACAAAAAGCATAGCGCCAGCGGTGAACCTGCAACCAATCCGGCTGCTTCAGCCAAGGCATTAAATGTTCAGAAGCGCGATCGAGCAATTGCTGACCGATTGTTGGCAAATCGGTAGATTCTAGATGGTGATCGGCAAAATTGGCGCTGCTGTGAACCACAAACACAGGCTGTTGCGGATCGTCGAGCCGCTTGCTGCTGTCGAGCCCAATCCAACTTAAATCAGAATCATCGGGAAAAGAAACCGATTTCCACTGCGGATTTAGATTGCTCAAATCAGAATTTCGTTCCGCAGAATAGCCAGCCATAACTGTAATGCAAGCGTCGTATTCTACAGAGCGCAATTTGTCAATAAAATCAGAGGAAAAACCAAGTTCTGTATCCAAAAACATTAAAGCTTGAGGAGCAGGAATTGCCACCACCACAGCCTTAGCAATCAATTCTTGAGGTAGATCTAAATTGTCGTCGGTAACTTCCAGAGAAAGATGCCACATTTCACTCTCAGTACGAGAAATCGCTTTGACTCGGCGGCCGTACCAAATGTCTAAACCCTCTGCGATATACTTACCGACAGCATTCATCCCAGCCGGTGCCACATAACAAGAACTGGGAATCGAAGATATTTCTCCTTCTCGAAATTCTCCCACGCTATCCGTCCAAAGTTTCAGGATCTGGCGATCGACCAAAACATCAATTAACGCCTGCACCGCATCCCCCTGCGGCTCCAAATAGCGGGCCCCGTGATCGGCTCTAGTCCCCTGCACGCGACGAGTAGCGACTCGTCCGCCGGGGCCGCGAGATTTCTCAACAACCGCCACAGAATAGCCAGCCAGACGCAACTGTCGAGCACAAATCAGCCCCGCCATCCCTGCACCGATCGCCACAACATCGAACATACGTATAAATTGTGAGGTATTTTTGATTTACCAATCAGCATAAAGGCTGCGGGGCAAAAGATGCTCTGCACCACGAACATAAAAGCCCAAAGCCGTAGCGGGGCGTAAGCCATCGCCCTCCGCCAGGTAGTAAAATAATCGACAGGTAAGATTAGTTAAAAAAATGTAGCGATCGGCAAGTTCCAAAAGCGCGCTACTCAGCGACAATCTAAAATCTAAAATCTAAAATCTAAAATAGTATGACGGGAGGGCAAAATCTTGGACGAACTCAGAGCAGCACTAGAATTGACAACAGAAGAAGAATTGCAGCAACTAACCGAACTTCTGTTCAGTCGCAAGTTTAACCCTTTAGATTACGTGCAAACCCCCGCACCCCTAGACGTACAAAGCCGCGATCGCGAAGCATGGCTAGACGCCGTAGAACAAAGGTTTCGGTATCTTGCCGCCGACGGGTTGACGGTACTGAGAGGGCGAACCGAACAAGTAACCTACAGACAAGCACTAATTCAAGTTTGCCGCTATCTCAAAATCCCTTATCCCAAACAGTTGTCAACCACCGACTTAGAGGCAGAAGTATTTCTGCATTTAATGGGCCGCACCTGGAAGCGTTTACCGAAAGACGAACAGCAAGCCCTGACAGTCCGCGTACAGCGAGCAATTGTCGATGCTAAACTTTCTGAACCGTTGCCAATTTCTGCTGAAAAAGACCCGCTCGGTTTGCTGTTCAAAGGTGGCAGCGCTTTAGCCGTTAGTTCAATTTTAAAACCCATGTTGCTGAAATTGATGGCCAATCAATTTGCGCTGCACTTTGCTACCTATCAAATGGCCACACAAGTAGCGATCGCAGGGACTGCAACCGCAGCAACCCAGTTTCAAAATTATGTCGCAATTCAGACGGCGCGGCGGGGGATGGCCGTGACTGCGGCTCGTTACGGTGCGACACGGAGCGTGTTTTCATTGCTCGGCCCGGTGATGTGGACTTGGTTTTTAGCAGATTTGGGTTGGCGATCGATTTCTACGAACTACGGGCGCATTATCCCGACCATTTTTGCCTTGGCTCAAATTCGCTTAACGCGATCGGAATGCGTTTGGGAACTAGCGTAGCGATTTTGGATTTTGGATTTTGGAGTGAAGAATTGAAGAATTGGGAGTTTGGGTGAATATCAAAAAAACGTGGAAATTAGCTGTAAAACAGACAGCAAAAAATCTCAATTCTTACCTGCAAAAACATCCCGATCGCCGCCTGCAAATCCCTTGGAATTTAGCTCAAATCGGGATGCTAATTTTTCCGACAATTCCAATCTTGGGAGCTTTAGGAATATTCCTGGGATTGGCCGGCACTTGTCAGCAAAAGTTCCGGCAAATCTGCCGCAGCCCGCTGAATCGAGGATTCGCAATTTTGAGTGTGCTGCTAGTCATCACGACGATTTTTGCCAACAACCGTATCGAGGCTGTTTTAGGCTTGTGCAATTTTTGGCCATTCTTTATATTGTTTGCCGTTTTCAGCAGTTTAATTCAAACTCCGGCTCAGTTACGACAATTGTCTTGGATAATAGCAATTAGTGCAATTCCCGTCATAATTTTAGGTTTGGGACAGCAATTTTTAGGTTGGAGCGGCATCGATCAATTGCAGCCTATTTTTGGCTGGGTACTCGAACCGAAAGGCAATCCCCCCGGCCGCATGGCTTCTGTATTTATGTACGCTAATATTTTAGCCGGCTATTTAACAATCGCTTTTATTTTAACACTCGGATTGTGGATGGAAGAACGAGGAAGGAAGAAGGAAGAAGGAAGAGGGAAGAAGGGAGAGGGGGAAAGGGGGAGAGGGAGAGAGGGGGAGACGGGGAGAGGGGGAGAATTGCCCAATTACCAATTACCAATGCCCAATGCCCAATCCCCAATGCCCAATCCCCAATGCCCAATCCCCAATGCCCAATGCCCAATGCCCAATGCCCCATTCCTGTTTTTAAGTTTTGCAGTAGTAGGGAATGCTGTTGCTTTGATTTTTACTAATTCTCGGAATGCTTGGGGATTGGCAGTTTTGGCAGTTTTGGCTTTTGCATTTTATGCGGGTTATAAAAAAATATTAGCTGCGGTTTTTAGTGCGGTGGGTGCAGTGTTTTTGTCGGCGTTTGGCCCGGAACCGCTGCGGCAATATTTACGAATAATTATCCCGGCTTTTTTCTGGGCGAGACTTACGGATGAAATGTTTCCAAATCGCCCGACTGCTACTTTGAGAACTACTCAATGGGAATTTGCTTGGTCGATGGCTCAGCAGCGTCCTTGGACTGGTTGGGGACTGCGAAATTTTACGCCTCTCTATCAAGATAGAATGCACGAATGGCTGGGTCATCCTCACAGTTTGATGCTGATGTTGGCTGCGGAAACGGGATTCCCAACAACGCTTTTGTTATTTGGTTTAGTTGGCTGGGTTTTGGCTAGAGGTGTTTTGCTGTTGGCGAATTGGCCTGTTTATGCTGTGGATATCAAACAGGAGCAAATAGCAACTCTGGAAGTACCGGAAAATCCTTTAGCTCTCAATCAAAATTCAATATCTACTAGCACAAATCAGGTGGTTTGTCAAGATGTCGAAAATGCCGATCGCCTAATTTTCTTCAGTTATTTATTAGCCTTCGCCGCCTGTACGCTGTTTAACACTGTAGATGTAACTCTGTTTGATTTGCGGGTTAATACGATAAGTTGGGTGTTGTTGGCGGCGATTTGCGGAATCGGGAATAGGGAATCGGGAATAGGGAATAGGGAATCGGGCATCGGGCATCGGGAATCGGGCATCGGGCATCGGGAATCGGGCATCGGGTAATTGACAACAGTCAACAGTCAACAGTCAACTGTCAACTGTCAACAATTATTCCACCGTCACCGACTTCGCCAAATTGCGTGGCTGATCCACATCCAAACCTCGGCGCGCGGCAATGTGATAAGCCAACAATTGCAGCGGAATCACTGTCACAATCGGCGACAACAATTCATCCACCAAAGGCACCGGCAAAACGTGGTCAAAAATATCAGCTTCCGCCGCGCCATGCTTCGGCGTAACGCCAATTAAACGGGCGTCGCGGGCTTTGGCTTCCTGGGCGTTGGAAAGGACTTTTTCGTAGACGCTTCCGGGCATCGCGATCGCCACTACAGGCACTTTAGCATCCAAAAGGGCGATCGGGCCGTGTTTCATCTCTCCCGCCGGATATCCTTCGGCATGAATGTAACTAATTTCCTTAAGTTTCAGCGCCCCTTCCAAAGCAATCGGAAAGTTAATTCCCCGCCCCAAAAAGATAAAATCTTGAGTTTCTGTAAACTGGTGCGACAATTCCTCGACATACTGTTCTTGAATCTCCAAAAACTTCTCGATTTGGGCTGGTAACTGGCGCAAACCCGCAAGAATTTCTGCCAATCTCTCGGTGCTGATGGTTTGCCGCTGGTGCGCCAAATCCAAAGCTAAGAAATAGAAAGCCATCAACTGAGTGACAAAAGTTTTAGTTGCCGCCACCCCGATTTCTATACCAGCGTGGGTGTTGATGATGTGTGGCATCATGTGGGCGATCGAGCTTTCAGTCCTGTTAGTAATGCCCAACATTCGCGATCGAAATTTATCGGTAAAAGCCGCGCGACGCTGCTGTTCCATCCCCAAAGCAGCCAGCGTATCCGCCGTTTCTCCCGACTGAGTTACCCCAATAATTAAAGTATTTGCTGTCAGCGGTGCGGGCGCGTAACGGTACTCAGAAGCGTACTGCACAGCCGTGGGAATATTAGCTAACTGTTCCAACAAATATTTGCCAATTAGCGAGGCGTGCCAGCTCGTTCCGCAGGCGAGAATGGAAATTTGCTCGACATCGGCGCAAAGTTCTGGTGGCAAGTTGAGATTGATGGGAGAGCCTGGATTTCCGGGCTGCCAATCGCTGTCTAAATAAGTCTCCAAACAAGCTCGAACGACTGCCGGCTGTTCGTAAATTTCCTTGTGCATGAAGTGCTTGAAGCCCTGTTTCTCGACTGAAACTGGGTTCCAGCCGAGGATGCGCGGAGTTTTTTTCAGCCTTTGTCCTGCAAAGCTGTAAACTTCTACTCCCATCGGAGTTAGTCTTGCTAATTCGCCATTTTCGAGGGACAAAACAGCGCGGGTGTGAGATATTAACGCTGGCGTGTCGGAAGCACAGAAAAATTCACCTGCACCAAAGCCAATCACCAAAGGAGCTTGCTGTCTGGCGACAATTATTTCGTCTGGAAAATCTGCACAAATTGTGGCGATCGCAAAAGCTCCTTCTAGCCGATTCACCGCCTTTGAAACCACATCCAAAAACGACAACTCAGTAATTTCCTCTGCTGTTGGATCTTGTCCTTCTTCCTTCTTCCTTCTTCCTTCTTCCTTCTTCCTTCTTCCTTCTTGGAAAATTTCAGCTATTAAATGAGGGATAACTTCTGTATCCGTATCCGAGACAAATTTATGTCCCTTGGCTT
Organism: Microcoleus sp. PH2017_05_CCC_O_A; assembly: GCF_020738785.1. Classification (NCBI taxonomy): domain Bacteria; kingdom Bacillati; phylum Cyanobacteriota; class Cyanophyceae; order Oscillatoriales; family Microcoleaceae; genus Microcoleus; species Microcoleus sp. PH2017_05_CCC_O_A. The sequence goes on from NZ_JAEQCB010000132.1 coordinate 15,113, forward strand.
TCAATTCTTCGCGCAACTCGCGATAATTTTCGACAATTCCATTTTGAACTACGGCAATTCGCCCGCTATTATCTAGGTGAGGGTGAGCGTTATATTCCTCTGGTTTGCCGTGAGTTGCCCAGCGGGTATGTCCGATGCCGATGGGAGCGGGAGAGTCTATCTCTGCTAGCTTTTCCCGGAGGTTGTGCAATTTGCCTTTTGCTCGGATGCAGGTAATTTTTCCTTCGGAGATGGTAGCGAGGCCTGATGAATCGTAACCCCGGTATTCCAGTTTCTCCAATCCTGATAGCAAAATCTCGCTTGCTGCTTGCGTGCCGATATAACCAACGATTCCGCACATTTAAGGTACTACTCCTGCTTAGCGATCGCGATAAAACCCAATTTTTATCATTTTTACACCAGTTGCAAAAAAGAATGCAACTGTAGGGAAGATCCCAACCATGATACTCAGTCGATTTTAGATTGTAGATTTTAGATTTGACTTGCAACTTTGAATTTGGAAGCTGGAACTAGGATCTAACTGAGATCTTGCACGCCTTGTCAATAAGAGGATTTTTCGTGGGGTCGGGCGGGTTTATAGAACCTGTTTGCTACCTTTAAGGCTACTGGCGAACCCGCCCCTACGGCTAATTGAGAATGGTGCAAGATCTCAGATCTAATATTTTGCTTTTGATCCTGACACTCGCGTCGGGGGCTTGTGTCCGTTTGTTGCCGATCGTCGAAAATCCCAAATCCCAAATCCCAAATTGTATTACCTTCTTCCTGTCGCAGAATGCAGATTCCGCGACAAAAAGAGAGGGGGCAATTTAATCGCCCCCTCTCCTGTGCCCGTAACTCGATCGACAGTTCGATCGATATTTAGTAAGCTAGACCCATACTGCGAGTGGTTTCTGCTCCCAGGTAAACCCGGATGCTCAGAAAATCGGTAGGACAAGCTGTTTCGCAACGTTTGCAACCGACACAGTCTTCTGTGCGGGGAGACGAGGCAATCTGAGCCGCTTTGCAGCCATCCCAGGGTACCATCTCCAAAACGTCAGTCGGACAAGCGCGGACGCATTGAGTGCAGCCGATGCAGGTATCGTAGATTTTGACTGAATGAGACATTGAATAAAGGCTCCCAACGAGTCACTAAAAATTTGCGGGCTCTGCGAGTTAAAAGATTTGACGGCGAGGTACCACCGCTTATGCCTGCACAGAGAATTAAAGGTTAGTCTACCGCAGTGCTTGGAAGCACTTCGCGAAAAAGCGACAAAACTTCACAGTCGATCGTAGGTTCGTAGTCAGGACTTTAGTCCTATCCGAGTTAGAAAGGACTGAAGTCCTGACTACGAACTTTAGAAAAACTAAAAGCCTAATTTTTCTAACACGGGCTTAGTTGAAACAATATGCCGATCGAGTCCTAGTTTTTTTGGCTCAACACCCAAAGCCAAAGCCACCAATTGCGGTAAATGCAATACGGGCAAACCCAACTTACGCCCAATTACTTTTTCGACTTCCGGCTGACGCGAATCCAAATTCAAGTGACAAAGCGGACAAGGAGTTACCATACAATCAGCACCGTTGTCAAGAGCATCTACAATATGTTTGCCGGCCATCTGAAAAGATTGGTTTGTGGCATAACTCGCCAGCGGCCAACCGCAGCATTGCGTCCGTCCTCGATAGTAAACCGGAGTTGCCCCGATCGCCCGAAACACATTTTCCATGGATTCCGGTTGGTGCGGGTCGTCGTAAACCAAGTTATCCTGAGCTCGCAGCAGGTAGCACCCGTAAAAAGACGCGCACTTCAAACCCGAAAGCTTGCGGGTGACTCGCTTCTGCACTTCCTCCAGACCGTAATCTGCGACTATTGCCCACAGCAGATGTTTCACTTCCGTACTGCCTTGATAAGGCGAACAGCCTTGTTTTTCGAGTAAACCGTTTACTTTTTCGAGGTAAGGTCGATCGGTCTTTTGGGATTCCTTGAGGCGATCGTCCACATGACCGATTACGCCTTGACAAGTGCTGCAATGCGTGAGTAAAGGCAGATTAAGTTGTTCAGCCAAAGCAATATTGCGGGCGTTAACAGTATCTTCCAACAACTGTGAATCTTCCTTAAAAGTGCCAGAACCGCAGCAGGAAGCTTTTTTGAGTTCCACCAGTTCAATGCCCAAGGCTTGAGTCAGCGCTTGAGTAGACAGGTAAAGTTCGCGGGCGGCCCCTTGGGCGACGCAACCGGGAAAGTAAGCATATTTGAGATTTGGGGATGGCATAATTGTTTCTGCTGGGAACACAAGGCAAGGGACAAGACAGAAGAGCGATCCTCTTCGAGGGCTGCGCTAACGAAGTTGGGATGCTTCCTCTCCATATCCTTACCCAGTTTTAAACGATTATGAGTCAATCGTTGAGGCGGGTAGCTATTAACCAACACGATCTAGCCCAGAGTATGTTGACAATACTCCGGACAGAATTTGGGCAGGTTTTGAGGCTCAAACCCATATCCCGCCGTGGGTGGGATCTTTTTATTCAAAGTTAGGGTTCAAGCTAACTTTGAATAAAAGGCTCAAGCCTTAAACTGCAAGCTCTGAAAGCCTTATAGAATAGTTCAAAAAACTGTCCGGAGTATTGCATGGAAATTCAGAAGGACGATAAGACTAAGTAGTGCTTGACATAAAAAGAAAAATAGGTGCATAATATCTTCATAGGCATAAATTATACCCTACCTACGGGATCATACATAGTTAGACTTCAGGGTTATCAATGGGGCAGTAGTTGGAAACTCTTTGTTTGCATCGAAAGTTAAGGGAGCACCACAGAATGATTGATCCTATAATGACCCAAAGATAATTTCAGTGTGCAGCGTATCTTATGTCTCTAAAATCTATCATGAAACTGACC
>NZ_JAEQCB010000133.1:0-20680 GCF_020738785.1 Microcoleus sp. PH2017_05_CCC_O_A
CTGCTGCAATTCGTTAGCCCAATGTTCTTTTTCGCCCAATTGATGCTGCAAAGATTCCAAATCGCTAGATTTGGAGGCTAGTTGCTGCTGCAATTCGTTAGCCAAATGTTCTTTTTCGGCGAATTGATGCTGCAAAGATTCGTAACTTGACTTCGATACAGTTTCCTGCAATTGAGCTTCGAGAGTTTGCTTGTCAGCTAATTGCTGCTGCAATTCGGCGATCGCACTTTCGCCTTCGCTCAACTGCTGCTGTAAAGATTCGTAACTTGCTTCCAGGGGATTTGACTGTACGCTTACCGAGTCCAATAGGGTTTCTGCCGTTATAGCGTCATTAATGTCGCTTTCTTCGGCTGTTTCCCCTTCCAACTCAGCGGTATCGACCGCAGTTTCTTCACCTTTTTTCCAAGTGACACTAACTTGACTCTTGTCTTTAGAAATATCCAGAGCGCCTTTTGCCAAGCGTTCTAGGAGTTCCGACCTTGATATTCCCAGCTTTCGAGCGATCGCGTTCAATCGATCGGCACTAGAAGGAGTCAGCGAAAGTCCGACTTTGACTTTGCTTTCTGGATTTGAACTAACTACATTGCGATTTTTTTTGACCATTGGCATTTTCCTCATGCCAACCTACACTTATTAGTATAGTGGCTGAAGTTTCTATTAAAATCAATTTTTGTTACATACCAATTGTGGCAGCTTCTGTTCCCAATCTAACAAAAAACTGTGAATATACTCGCTTAGTCGATTCCTCGCCGCAGAACCGCTTCAACATTCCCCGGCCCGGTTTTTTTTCGGCACGATACCGCAGATAGCACAGTTGAGCTTGTAAAATACTATCTAAATTTGAGCTACCTGTCACGGCTTGGGCGCGATCGACCAAATCCAACTCAGCAGCCAGATAGTCTTTCAAGGTTACGAAAACGCCAGTCTTCACAACTTCCGTTGTTTCCTAAGGGCGACTCCACAGCAACGCCGACGCGGGAAAAACTGCTGGGCTTCCTCGGTCAAATCGCCACCCCAAGAGAGGTACGGTTGATGAGCTTGTAAAAATTGTGCGATCGACCGATTTAGTTAAGTTTGAGTAAGTTTTACAAAGCAGGCTGCACATCAAGAACAATCAAATGGCTGCGGGGGATCGTTCTAAAATTATCGCATTAATCGATCGGCAGTGCGATCGCAAATTGAGCCCCCTCACCCAACACCGAAGAGCAAGTCAAACTACCGCCGTGTATTTCTTCCACTATCTGGCGACTAATCGACAAACCCAACCCCGTCCCTTCCCCGACTAATTTTGTAGTGAACAAATGGTCAAAAATGTGTGATTTTACATCATCTGAAATACCCTTACCATTATCTTTAATTTTTATTACCACTCTTTCTCTGTCTTGAGTTAATTCTGTAGTAATAATAATTGTATTACAAGCCACTGCAATTTCCGCAAAATTGCGTCCGTAACTGCACTCATTCACAGCATCGATCGCATTTGAAATCACATTCATAAATACCTGATTTAGTTGTCCCAAATAGCATTTTATCGGGGGAATCTCTCCATATTTTTTGATAACTTGAATTTCGGGACGAGTATCTTGAGCTTTCAGGCGGTGCTGCAAAATCATCAGCGTGCTGTCAATCCCATCGCAGATGTTAGCCGAGACTTTCACAGCCGTATCGGCGCGGGAGAAGGTTCGCAGGGAAGTGCTGATGTTGCGAAGGCGATCGCATCCCACTTCCATTGACGATAACATCTTTGCTGTATCTTTCAACACATATTCTAAATCAATATCTGCGGCGTGGATTTCAATATCTTTACCCGGATTTGGACATTCTTGCTGATAAAGCCGCAAGTGGCGAAAGATATCTTTGATCGCCAAATTTAACTCCTTGATATTGCCATAAATAAAACCCACTGGATTGTTGATTTCGTGAGCGACACCAGCGACTAAATTGCCCAAAGCCGACATTTTTTCGCTCTGAATTAACTGAAGCTGCGATTGCTTAACTTGTATCAAAGCAGCAGTTAGTTCCGCCGTGCGATCGGCTACTCGCTGTTCTAATTCTTTATTGAGATTGCGAAGTTTTATGTGAGTGTTGACACGCGCCAATACCTCCATTTCTTCAAAAGGTTTAGTGATATAATCAACCGCACCGAGTTGAAATCCTTTAATCTTATCTGCTGTATCCGACAAAGCCGTCATAAACATCACAGGAATGTCCTTGGTAGCCTCGGATGCTTTGAGGCGGCGGCAGGTTTCAAACCCGTTAATTCCCGGCATCATCACATCCAGTAAAATTAAACTCGGCAGCGTATACTGAACTTGCTTGAGAGCTCGTTCGCCGTCAATCGCGATCGCAACTTCATAACCCGCATCCGTCAACGCCTCGGAGATGACATCCAGATTGGCGGGCGTATCATCTACCACTAAAATTAACTCAGCTTCTGACATAAATATTTTCTCCTGTTAGTTGATATGCTGGTTGAGAAAATCTTCAATTTTGTCCGATTGAAAGCTCTTTGCCAATTGCAGAATTGGCTGCATAAATTGAGTATAACTCTTGTCGAGTTGTTCGATGCGCTTAACTTCTTCAGTAAGTTTTTTCAAGCGACCCTGCTGGGCTAATTTCAGCAACAAAGCTAATTCTTCCGGTGCAGGAATTGTCATGGCTAAAGTTGCCTGAGGTGAATTAAATATAGGTTTTGGTGCTAATTGTTCGCCAGCAGATTCAATTGAGGCTGTCTCCTGATACTTCCATTCAATTTGCAAATGCTTTTGCACGATCGAAAATAATTCCTCAATTTGCACCGGCTTCGGCAGAAAATCATCGCCCCCAGCATCCAAACTTTTTTGGATGTCCATTTCATAGACAGAAGCAGACGAGACGACAGCAGGCACGTTTTTTAATGCTTCTGAACTCCGCAACAGCCGCAGCATTTCAAAGCCGTCCATCACAGGCATCCACAAATCAGCGATGATTAAATCCGGTTTTATTTGAGCTGCTTTTGCTAAGCCATCCTCGCCATTTTCAGCTTCGACTACTGCAAAACCAATTGGTTCCAGGAGGCAAACAATCACGGAACGGTTCTGCCAGTTGTCATCGACGATCAGAATTGTTTTCTGAGTTCCATGATAGCCCACAATCTTCTTCCCAGTAGCGGCTGCGGCTGCATTTGCCCAGTCAGCAGCTAAGGGAAAATTGACAGTAAAAGCGAAGGTGCTGCCGCTGCCAAAATCACTATAAACTTCTATTTGACTGTTCATTAAATTGACAATCTCGGTGCTAATTGCCAGTCCGAGTCCGGTGCCTTCTGTTTTGCGGTTGCTATCTCCTACTTGCTCAAAAGGTGTAAATATTTTTGACAGAGAATCGGGAGTCATGCCGACGCCTGTATCTTCTATTTGGAAGCGAATCAGTCGATGTTTAATTTGGGATTTGGGATTTTCGATTGCAGATTCCGCAGGTGATAAAAACTCGGGTTTTATTACTTCTATCTTGAAAGTTACGCTGCCTTTATCTGTAAATTTGACGGCATTTCCCAGTAAATTAATTAACACCTGACGCAAGCGTTTTTCATCGACTTCTATGCCTTGGGGAAGTTCAGCATCTGGGAGATAAATCAAATCAATTTGTTTTTGTTCGGTGCGGATGCGAACAATCTCAACAATGCTTTGCAAGAAAGAGGGAAAATGAAAAACTTTCGGATGCAAATCTAATTTGCCTGCTTCAATTTTGGAGAGATCGAGAATATCATTAATCAGTGTCAAAAGATGGGAGCCACACTGGTAAATAATGTTCACGCCATTACGCTCTTTTTCTCCCCAAGATTGGGAACGGTTCATGATTTGAGCGTAGCCCAAAATCCCGTTGAGGGGAGTGCGGAGTTCGTGGCTCATATTGGCGAGAAAGTCGCTTTTCGATTGGTTGGCCGCGTCAGCCACTTCTTTGGCTTCTTGTAGTTGAGCTGTGCGTTCTTCTACTCGCTGTTCTAACTCATTATTCAGTTTTTTGAGCTTGGCTGCTGCTTGTTTATTTTCGTTAATTACCGCAGATAAAACAAAGGTGGTAACGGCTACAACACCGATAAAAGATTGCAGCAGAAACAGCGATTCGTTGAGGGAAGATCTGACAAAGGAACCCAAACCGTGGGATGTTCCAAAAACTGCGATCGCCGAAACAATCACCACCAGCAAAGTCGATTCCCGCGATGTGAATCGAAATGCCGACCAAATCAGCAGCGGAATCATCATGTATTCGAGGGGATACTGTTGCCAAAAGGCGATTTTGCTGATGACAACCAGCAACAGTAGCAAAAGTCCAAATTCTGCAATCTGCGGAGGCCGGAGTTTTTCGGACTGCCTGGGTTGCTGAGCCCAGGTCAAAATTGCTGGCGTCACAATCAGCGTACCAGCAATGATTGAGGTAAACCAACTCCGCCAAACTTCTGGGTAAGCACTCCAGGGGCTCATGCCTTGCACGCACAGTACGGTAGCCGCGAGAGTGCTGTTGACGATAGGGCTGGGTAATTGCAGCACAAAAAATCTGAAAACATCCTGGGATCTATCTAGTAAATTTCGGTATTTTACGAAGCGATTAATTAGAAAACTTGCTACTAGCAGATCGACGATATTCCCAAAAGCAGTTAAACTACTTACCAGCAAGTCTTGTGGGAAAAACATCATATATTTTACCATCAAATCGCTGATAAATAGAACAGGTAAAATCCGCCAATCCAGCAGGAGGAAAGCTGCCAAAAAAAGACCTGCTGACGGCCAAATTGCTACTGTTCCATTCTCGGATGAGATTAATAGGTATATTTTGCAAAGACCGAAGTGTATCGCAGGAATTATTAATGATGCTATGAGTATATTTTTATCCTGCACAAATTGAAACTTGCTCTTGGGTGTCTTTTTTTGTTGTCGCTGTCCTAGTAATTTTTGCATTAAAGTCAAAATTTAAACAATATTCAATTAAGCTAGTCCAGATTTATGTTGATTGGCAGTGATGCCGATCGCAATTATCGTACAATTCTAATCAGCCATCTTTCTGTCATTAGCGACTACCCATTTGTGTATGACTCTACAATTAAGCGAAAAAGCCAAAGAATTAATCCCGAAAGCCCGAATAGTCAGCTTAGCAGCCTGGGAAAATTCGCACTCTCGCGCCGAAATCTAACTCATTCAGGCTGCTGACGATGCAGGCCGTTATCTCGCCGATGAAGATTTGTAACAATTTCACTCATCCGAACCAACATCTGTTGATGCTACCAAGTTCCTGCGCGGCTGTTTGCAACCCTAATTTTCCCGCGCGTAAAACCCTAAATGATTGGAAATTGGACGCTGCTGCATGGGAATTTTGTTCTGAATCGGAGCATTCAACAGTTTTGCTCCTGAGGGCGATGCTACTGCCAAAGTTACCGATCCGCCGCCATCCAAATTTAGGACTGTATCGGCTCCTAACTGCATCGAAATCTCTGTTATTTCGCTCAACTTCAGCCCTTCACTGTACATCCTCTGCTTGCCGTCTGCGAGAATGAACCACAATTTTTCGCCTGTTTTATCGATCGCCACAACTGTTCGCGGATAAGGTTTATCATCCTTGCTTTTTTCCGGGCTTTGTGCTAGGGCTTTGCCATTTTTCACCAGTACAGTATCTCCCGCAACTCCATAGGCTGTTCCCTGAGGACAAGTGCCGTTTTCGATTATTTGGGCGCGGTTGTTGGTGTCAAAACAAAGGGCGGGAAAGTGTGATTCTGGTTGAGAGTAAGCTTGGCCTTTGGAAATGGCGTGTCCGACGTTATTTACTCGATCGCCACTGCGGGGATAATAATTCCAAGGTGCTTCCTCAACGCAGGGATAAAAGAAATTGGCGTTGACTGCTAATTGCAATTTAAATTCTTTGAGGAATTCAGTAGCGATGCGGGCGTTGGTTTCGGTTAAATCGGGTGTGGCGGTTCCGGGTGTGACAAAAATGCCAATTCCTGGCGCTTTGAGATCGATGCTAACAGTGTGAATGACGACGGGACGCGGATTTGAGCGAAATTCCCGTCGGTAGGCGATTCCTTGAAATAGCGATCGCACTTCGTTTGTTTGTGCTGGACGCGAAAAGTAGGGAATGTTATAGATTAGTATTGGTGCGAGCAAGATTCCGAAACCGATAATATGAGAGATTTGTTTGATTTTGAGCGGATTGGTTAGTTTCATTTTGTGACGGAGATTTTTTAACGAACCGCGAAGACGCAAAGGATGCGAAGGAAGATAAGGATCGCAAATTAAATAATTTACACTCTTGAAAGTGGGATGGGCGTCCCGCCCGTCTTTCCGGGACGGGACGCCCATCCCACGAACCATCCAATTGTAAGTTATTTAATTCTCATTCCTAAGAGAGGGAAGAGTAGGGAAGTATGAATTATTCGGATGTCAATAATTTTAGCAATCAAGTTTTGTGTAATCGATCGTTCCGGGGACAAGTTCTTAACGGTGCTGATTTCGGGGGTGCGGATGTTCGTGGCTGCAATTTCAGAAATGCTCAGTTGGAAGGGGCGAATTTTATTGGTGCCAAAATCGGGCTTTCGGGGCGACAGTTTGCTGTTTTGAGTGCTGGGGCGATCGCGATTTGTGTGATTGTGGGCGATGTTCTGACTAGACTGATTTTGGGAACCCAAGGACAGGTACCGGGTTCTCGCAGTTGGCCTTTTGTGCTGTTGCTGTACGGGGTTTTGGGCGCTGCTGGTATCGCTGGGGCGATCGCCCGCACACAGCCACCAACGTCAAAAGTGGGTAGATTGGCGGGAACAATTTCTGCTATTCTATCAGGGGCTTTGTTGGGATTTTTCTATGCTGGGACTGCAACTAAGAATAATTCTCAGGCTGCTCTTGCTGGAATGGCGATCGGCGGTGTGTTAATGTTTTTTGTGAGTTCCCGGATGCGGCATCAATTTGCTAAAATTGCGATCGTAGCTGCCCGAAGTGTTGCAACTTACGGAGGAGCTTTTTTGTTTTCTGCAACGGCTAGCGCTTTTCTGAGCACTCAGAAACTGTTTTTGGGTACGTGTTTCGCCTTGCTGCCGCTGCTGTATTTTTGGTTTTCCTTTGTCTCTTTCTCTGCTATTGTTCGAGAGATTGCAAATGCTGAGGGTACTTCGTTTACAGGGGCAAATCTCAGCGGTGCTAAGTTCGATCGCACTGATATTTTGCACTAATTTTAGCACCGGGCTAGAAGCCTACTTGATTTTAGTTAGCAACGGGCTAGAAGCCCGTTCCACAAATACTTAACTTGCTGGCGGGGAGGGCTTGTAGCTTGCACCTAAAATACTCAAATAGATTCTGATTTACACTCAGAAATATAAAAGCAATCGCCCCAGGCTTTTATCAAAAAAACTCAGGGGCGATCGAATTGAAATATTTATCTCATACAAGATATTTTTTGCAAGCTGTTGTTTTTGCCTAAACAGCCTGTGTAACGGAGAGGGAGGGATTCGAACCCTCGTTAAGTTGCCCTAAACACACTTTCCAGGCGTGCGCCTTCAACCGCTCGGCCACCTCTCCAGGGCTAAATGAATTCATTCAGCCACAGCTAAACTATCTTAGCAGAACAAATCTGATTTGGGAAGGGGTAACGGCATAAATTTGTTGTTTAATGTGGGTAGGGTGTCAAACGGGCGAGTAAAATTATCCTATCCTATGTCTCAAACGCATTCATATCAAGGATTTTGTCCCCCAAGTCCAATCTAAAATCTAAAATCTAAAATCCCTGTTAGGAACCTCAGCCGCGACGGCATGAGGCTTGGAAGAGAAATCAAACAAGCCGTTCTGACCAGCCTAAGTCTTAACTGACTACGTTTTTTGAGCCACGACACCTCGAGATGCGAAGCTAGTCTCTTGCTCTGTCGCTAGTGGTTAAACAGTTTTAAGGTCACTGAAACAGTGCCACTAGCCGAACAAGCTCTAAAAACATTGGCGAAGCTAACATTACCCCGAAAGGGAGGCTCAATTGAGCGAATTACTATGCGTACAGGATTGGAAAATTTGAAGCGGTAATTGTCCCGCCCAAAGTGCAATACAAAAGTACACCAAGTCAACCAATCCCAAGGCGATAGTAAATTCAAAAACGCAAAGCCGTCCTTTTAGGACGGGGTTTCTACCCATAATTTTGATGACTCGCTCCTACACAATTAAAATTCATAACAGACAAACGGGCGATCGCCACACTGTGCGAGTACCCGAAGACAGGTACATCCTGCAAAGTGCTGAAAATCAAGGCGTGGAATTGCCGTTTTCGTGCCGTAACGGCGCTTGTACAGCCTGTGCGGTGCGCGTCAAGTCGGGACAACTGCACCAGCCTGAAGCAATGGGACTTTCTGTGGAACTGCAAAAAGAGGGTTATGCGCTGCTGTGCGTCTGCTATCCGCGTTCCAATATTGAGGTAGAGACGCAAGACGAAGATGAAGTGTACGAATTGCAATTCGGCCGCTATTTCGGTAAGGGTAAAGTGAAAGTCGGTTTGCCGTTGGATGAAGAATGAGAGCAAATTTGGTAAGCTGTTGCGCCTTTGAATTGCTTGTTGGGGGCGGGCTAGAAGCCCACCCCACAAAAGAGTTTAATTGATTTTTGATACACAATTTAAATGCAAAATAGCTTCCCAATTCCCAATTCCCCATTCCCAATTCCCAATTCCCAATGCCCCATTCCCCATTCCCTATTCCCAATGCTGCTTTATCGGTTATTTGCGATCGCCCTTTGCGTGTTGTTAGCTAGCTGCGAAAAACCAGAAATGCCCCAAGGTACGATCGCCAAAGTAGAAAGGGCTATCAGCGGCCAAACAATCGAAGTTATCAGTACAGCCGACAAAATTGCCTTATTAGAGCAAATCAGGCTGATTGGGATTGATGCACCCGATTTAAAACAGCAGCCTTGGGGAGAAGCAGCGAAACAAAGATTAGAACAGCTAATTGGGGGGAAAGAGGTATTGCTAGAATCGGACATCGAACAGAAAGACCAGTTCGATCGCAAATTAGCCTATTTGTGGCAAGATAAAATTTTGCTCAACGAACTGCTAGTCAAAGAAGGTTATGTTTTGGCCTCGGTGCGATCGCGCAATACCAAATATCAACAGCGACTCGCCAACGCTCAAGAATGGGCGAGAGTCATGGGTAAAGGCCTGTGGAATCCAGAACGAGCTTTGCGCCAAACTCCCGCAGAATTCCGACAACAAAATCAGAAATAGTCAGTTGACAGTTGGCAGTTGGCAGTTGACAGTTGGCAGTTGACAGTTGACAGTTGGCAGTTGGCAGTTGTCATTCGGGATTATTGTTCCCTCTTCCGGCAGCATCTCACTTTTTGTAAAAAGCATTTTTTCTTTGAGTGCGAGCGTCCCCGCTCGCGTATTGTAAATACGCGAGCGGGGACGCTCGCACTATAAATACAAAACTGAGATGCCTCCCCTCTTCCTTTCGCGGTTCGTTCTTACTTCTTACTTCTTCCTTCTTACTTCTTCTTCTTCCTTCTTCGTTCTTACTTCCCAATGATAGACAATCAACTCCAAAACTACTTAGAAATAGCCACCGAAGCAGCCCTCGCCGCTGGTTCCGTACTGCAATCTTTCTGCGGCAAATTAGAAAATGTTCAAGAAAAAGGCCGATCGGGCGATTTAGTCACAGAAGCCGACAAAGCCTCTGAAGCCGTCATCTTAGAAATTCTGGGTCGCTTCGTACCCGAACACGCCATCCTCGCTGAAGAATCGGGCAAATTAGGGGATGCAACTAGCAAATACCTGTGGGCGATCGACCCTTTGGACGGTACAACTAATTACGCTCACCAATATCCTTTTTACGCTGTGTCGATCGGACTTTTAATCGACGGCATACCACAAATTGGCGTAATTTACGACCCTTTACATAACGAATTGTTTCGAGCTGGTAAAGGATTGGGCGCAACTTGCAACCGTAAGCCGATCGCAGTTTCGCAAAGTTTAGAATTGAGAACCAGCTTGCTAGTGACTGGCTTTGCATACGATCGGCGCGAAACAGCAGACAATAACTATGCCGAATTCTGTCACCTCACCCACCTCACCCAAGGCGTGCGGCGCAGCGGTTCCGCAGCCCTAGACCTCGCACATACAGCCTGCGGGCGATTGGACGGATACTGGGAACGGGGACTCTCCCCTTGGGATGTAGCAGCCGGTGTACTCATCGTTTCTGAAGCCGGAGGTGAAGTTACAGCCTATGACGGCGGTGCCTTTGAGATGAGCTCGGGTCGGGTTTTGGCGACAAACGGCAAAATACACGCCGAACTCAGCGGTGCATTGCTTTCAGTTCCGCCCTTATCTTCCTGGAGGTAGCGCTTCGACAGCAAGGACTCAGGGATAGTACGGGGGTCACAACCCCTGAAGTCAAGCTACATTAAAGAATAGTCAAAAGTCAGGAAAGCGAGAGTAAAAGTTATGTCTTTTGAAATGACAAAAGGGCTGTTCAAGTACGACTTTACAGATCAGCACGCAATTTTGGGAATTCCCCTAGACGCAGAGTTTAACGACATCCGCAAGCGCTACATGAAAATCGCCCGCCGCTTGCATTCGGATACTTGCTCTTTTGAAGACCAAGCGGATAAAGAGTGGGCCAACCAATTTTTGTCAAAAGTGGTCAATCCCGCCTACAACAAATTCTCTAAGGAAAGCGATCGCAAAGAATACAACCTGCTATTAGCAGCTATCGCCAAGCGCGTTGCTAAAGAACAAGCAAAAATGCAAGTCGAAAGCGCAGCAGCCAAAGAGTTAGCTACCGCTAAAGATTTGGAAGAAGCTTATAAAACAGCAGTTGGCAAACTCGCTCTCAAGCAGTACGAGTCGGTTCAAGAAACCCAAGATGCGATCGATCAAATTAGCGAACTGAACATGGTTTACCTGCTGCGAAAAGAGCGCCTTGGCGGTGTGGTTTCTGCCGGTTCACCCCCAAAAGCCACAAACCAAACTGCAACAGCAACCCCAGCAGCAGCAACTCCCGCCGCAACTCCTGCGACTGCAACTCCTGCCGCCGCACCGCCACCCAGAGTCCCAGCATTCAAAGACTCGCTGGCCGATCAATCTTGCATCCGAGCCCAAGGATTCATGGACAGCAAAAATTATGCCAAAGCAACTTTGGAGTTGAAAGAAGCCCTGAAGCGCGAACCGAAACACAGCAAAGCTCACGGTTTGTTAGCAATGTGTTACTTTCAACAAAATCAAGCCACAATGGCAAAACTTGAGGTGCAAAAAGCTTTGGCATCAAATCCTGAAGAACCGACGGCTTTGGAGGTTAAGAAAAAGCTGGAACAAGCTTCCGCAAAGGATAAAAAAAGTGAGGGGAAACCGGGATTTTTTGCAAGTTTGTTTGGCGGGAAGAAAAAATGATAAGTTGTCAGTTGTCAGTTGTCAGTTGTTCAGTTGTCTGTTTTGAATCATCGTTGAAAAGATAATACGGCGGTTTCAAGCGCCCGGTCTTCCGATCCCAAGCGTATTGTTGATACTTTAATTTGTTAAAGTCGAATGTTAGGGTGGCGGCGTTCGACTTTAACAAGGTGTCTTAAAGGCAAGCTTCTAAGTCCAATCAAATACGATTTTCAATTAAAGAATGGGGAATAATTGACTGGTGAGAGTTGGGAACTTGCCTGAAGTGGCATTCTTTTGTGAAATTGGTATAGAATCTAAGGTCTAAAATCTAAAATTGATATGGTTCACCAACCCCCATCGGGTGCAAGAGATTTATTGCCCCTTGACGTTGCTCAAAAAATTGCGATCGAACGGCGCTTGCAGCAGGTGTTTCACCGCTGGGGCTATCACCGGATTATTACTTCTACTCTAGAGAGGCTGGAGACGTTGATGGCTGGGGGCGCGATCGACCGATCGACCTTAATTCAACTCCAAGACGCTGAAGATGGAGAACTCGGCTTGCGGCCAGAATTGACAGCATCCATCGCCCGCGCGGCTGCAATGCGGATGTCCGGGACAAATTGGCAGCCCCAGCGCCTCTACTACAACGCCAATGTCTTCCGCAAAGGCCCGGATACGGGTTCAGGCGGGCAACAGGAGTTCTATCAAGCGGGGGTAGAACTGCTGGGCGCGGGCGGGAGCGTTGCGGATGCGGAAGTGCTGCTGCTGCTGTCTGAGTGCTTGCAAAACTTAGAAATTGATGACTGGCATTTGGTGCTGGGAGAAGCGGGCTTAACTGCAACTTTGCTAGAACCGTTTGGGCCAAACGTGCGCCAAAAAGTGCGCGGCGCGATCGCCAATCTCGATCGCATAGCTTTGGAAACTTTGCCGCTGTCGGACGAATTGCGAGAAAGAGCTCTGCTGTTGTTTGACTTGCGCGGCAAGCCAGAAGAGGTATTGGAGATTGTGGCGAAGCTGGATTTAGATGTGCCGCAGCAAGCAGCATTAAATGAACTCAAAAGTGCGATCGAACTGCTGGAAAAATGTCAAGCAAAAATCCCCAATCTGAAATCTCACATCCACCTCGATTTGAGTTTAATTCAAACCTTTGACTATTACACTGGAATAGTGTTTGAAGTTGTCAGCAGCAGCAAAAGCGGACAGCGAGTATTAGGACAAGGCGGACGGTACGACCAACTGCTAGGACTGTTCGACCCCCAAGGGCAAAATTCCCCCGGCATCGGGTTTTGTCTGAATATTGAAGATTTGCACCAAGTTTTGTTGACAGAGGGTCAATTGCCCACAGAAACAGCAGCTAGCGAATGGTTGGTAGTGCCTCAAACACCGGAAGCAGCGGCGGCGGCCTTTGATTATGCCCGCCAACTCCGAGAGTCTACTCCCCTAGTGCGGGTGGAGATAGATTTGGAGAGTCGGGAGACAGAGGAGGCTGCTAGAGACTACGCGCGCGATCGCAGAATCGCTCAAATTGCTTGGGTAAATGCCGAAGGCGTCCCAACAATTGAAACAGTAAACTAGGATCTGTTTGAAACCTAATTCCTAAGATCGTGTCCAACAAATTACCAGCAATAAAAACGGTTCGTAGTGAGGACTTCAGTCCGCAAAAAACCAAAAGAATAAAATTCTAACCAGGTTCGTAGTGAGGACTTTAGTCCGCAAAAAACCCTAAAACTAAACTCTTCACTATGAACCAATTGTATTGTTGTAGTTAGAAAGACATGATATAATTTCCAATCCCAAATCCCAAATCTAAAATCTAAAATAGAAACATGGCGCACACTATCGTTACAAATATCTGCGAAGGAGTTGCTGATTGCGTCGGCGCTTGTCCAGTTGCTTGCATTCATCCCGGCCCCGGCAAAAACGTCAAAGGCACTGATTGGTTTTGGATTGACTTCGATACCTGCATAGACTGCGGCATTTGTTTGCAGGTGTGTCCAGTCGAAAATGCGATCGTCGCAGATGAACGGCCCGAATTGCAGCAAACTCCTACTTGATAGCAATTGAGGGCTAGATAGCCCAGCACTTACGCACGGCATTATCAACCCGGTTTCTTCAGAGATTCTTCGTTAATAAACTCAAGATTTATGAAGAGAAACCGGGCATATTTAACATTAGTTATATATAAAAAATTCCCTTCCCTTCTCCTCTCTTCCTTCGCGTCCTTCGCACCTTCGCGGTTCGTTTAAAAAAGCCTACAAGAAAATGCAAAATATCGCACTTTCCCCCGAACAAATATTATCAATCCGCAGCCACGGCGAAAGCGCTTATCCAGAAGAATGCTGCGGTTTATTGTTAGGTACAATCACTGACGATATTAAAACTTTAGTAGAAGTTTGGCCGGCTGACAATGCTTGGAGTGCAGAAGCCCAGGAGAATTGGCCCGAACAAACAGGATTGACAGAAAGACGCAGATATGCTATTAAGCCTGAAGATATGTTGCGGGCGATGAAACACGGGCGCGATCGCACTCTTGATATTATCGGCATATATCATTCTCACCCGGATTGTCCGGCAGTGCCCTCGGAGTGCGATCGCAAAATGGCATGGGCCAAATACTCTTACATCATCGTATCCGTGCGACAAGGCAGTTCAGAAGACCTCCGCAGTTGGAGTCTTGACGCAGAGGGCAACTTTCAAGCAGAGGAAATTATCGCGATCGAACCGACTCAGATTAAGAAATAATTACTAAACATAACAAACACGTAAAAATGCGAAAGATTCAGATAGGATGTAATTCAAAATCGGCGTATAACAGAATATCATGCTAAATCCTAATCTGGACGAGATCCAGCTCAACAAACAAGAATACGAACGCTACTCTCGCCACCTGATCCTGCCAGAAGTTGGATTGGAAGGGCAGAAGCGTCTCAAAGCAGCCAGCGTGCTCTGCGTCGGTACGGGAGGACTGGGTTCGCCGCTGCTGCTGTATTTAGCAGCCGCCGGTGTTGGCCGCATTGGGATTGTAGACTTTGATGTTGTTGACCATTCCAATTTGCAGCGCCAGGTTATTCACGGCACTTCTTGGGTTGGGAAGCCGAAGATTGAGTCGGCGAAAAATCGGATTTTAGAAATCAATCCTTTTTGTCAAGTTGATTTGTACGAGACTCGCGTTAGTTCCGAAAATGCGATCGCCATTGCCACTCCCTACGATATCATTATCGATGGTACGGACAACTTTCCGACTCGCTATTTAATGAACGACGTTTCCGTGCTTTTGAACAAGCCCAACGTCTACGGTTCCATCTTCCGATTTGAAGGACAAGCAACAGTTTTCAACTACGAAGGCGGCCCGAATTACCGCGATTTGTACCCAGAACCCCCGCCTCCTGGGATGGTTCCTTCCTGTGCCGAAGGCGGCGTTCTAGGAGTTTTACCTGGGGTAATTGGCTGCATTCAAGCCACGGAAGCTATCAAAATCATCTTAGGTCAAGGTACAACTTTGAGCGGCAGATTGTTGCTGTACAACGCCTTAGATATGACATTCCGTCAGTTGAAATTGCGACCGAATCCAATACGTCCGGTAATTGACAAGTTAATCGATTACGAACAATTCTGCGGCATTCCTCAAGCTAAAGCCGAGGAAGCAGAACAACAGAAAATTCCTGAGATGACTGTCACCGAACTTAAAAAATTAATCGACAGCGGCGCCAAGGATTTTGTATTGTTGGATGTTCGCAATCCTAACGAATATCAAATTGCTCAAATTCCTGGGTCAGTTTTGGTTCCATTACCGGATATCGAACACGGCGCAGGTGTTGCGAAGGTCAAAGAATTGTTGAACGGACATCGCTTGATTGCACATTGCAAAATGGGCGGCCGTTCTGCGAAGGCCTTGGGCATCTTGAAGGAAGCCGGAATTGAGGGAATTAATGTTAAGGGCGGGATTACTGCTTGGAGTCAAGAAGTAGATTCGTCTGTTCCTCAATATTAAATTACTTTAAAGGCGATTAGAATTCACGGCGATTGGAAATCGCGGCTACACAAACGATGTCCACCTCCGTGGACGAAGAGGTAAAATCTTCAACCCGCGGAGGCGGGTTTCGTCTGTGTAGACGCGGTTTCAACCGCCGGGTTTATTTAAATTTAGCCCGAATATTCTTGAAATTTGCGCCCAACATCACCAAACCCCAAACCACAACTCCCGCGCCGATACTAATCAACAATACCAACACAAAAGAATTAATTCCCACCTTCAGGAAAGGCAAAGCAATTACCTGATTCGGCTGATCTTGTTTAATTAAATAAGGAGAACTACCAGAGACTATTCCGGCGACTCCCAAACCAAAGCCGACAGCTTGAATCGTGACTTCTAATTTTGCATCGCGATAAGCTTCTTCAATGGCGACAACTCCTCGAATTGCTTCCATTGCTTTGTCTAGCAAGCCGGTGCCGTGGCTGAAGTAGCCTAAGTCACCTTTGATTTGTGCTTGAAACTGCGGCGAGGTTTCTTTGCTGAATAATTCGAGAAAGCTTAAATCACACTCACTTTCATTGTATTTCTTCCGAGATTTTAAGTCAAGACTTATCTGATATAATTTATCTTGGTAGTTTTTGGCGTTAATTGCGATCGTATTTTGTCTAAATTCCAACTGCATCAGCAACCGGGCATACTTGACAGCGCGCGGCGGCATCTCGATTGTCTGACGTTCGAGACGTTCTAATTCCTCTTCCTTTAAACCCGCACCTTTCAATTGCTGCTGCTGGGCTTCGTCTTGCCGCAAATAATTAAAAGTCGCGTCGATATTGAGTTCAATTTGTTTGTATTCCTCGCTAATCACCCGGTAAAGTTTGCGGGTATCGCGATAGGCGCGGAGAATCTTATTGCGGTACAAAAATAACTCGACAAAATCGCTGTACCGCGTCTCATCCCAGATTTCCTCAGTTGCAGAACTGTTGAAAAACCAGACTATAATGTTGTAGTCAGTATCTTGGCGATTTGGATCGCCGTATTCTAAAATTGGGCTACCGAATAACTCGCCTTGACGGTAAAAATTCGGCAGATTGTCACCGGAAATTAACTTTTCTAGACACTGTTGGGCTAAACCTTTTAGAAACTGCGAATCTTCCCGCGCGGCCTGGTTTTGTTCGACACTCAGCCAAGCCGTAATCAGCAGAGTTTGCCCGAAATAGCTTTGCACAAAATCCGGCAGCAAGCAGTTATCGGGATTAAATTCTTTGAAGATGCTAACATCGACAGCGGGCGTTTTAATATTGTTAACTTTTTCGGGGACGCGAATTTGCAAACCCAAAGCATAGCTGTCATCAATCCGCAGCGGTTGGGCGAAACCTTTGAGGCTAATTTGCTGGTTGTCAAAGGAAATATCCTTAGCAAAAGCGAGAGAATTTCGACCGCCGACAACTTGTTTGTTAATTAGTTCAACTCGCCATCCGAGAGGTTCATCTTTTTTGGGTAAATAGCTGCCGTTGAATGCTTTACCGACTGCTAATTTAGTTTGCAATATCTCGTTGCACTTTTCCCACAGTTTGGTTAATTCTACAGGAGAACTCGACTCTGTTTCTGAGGGTTTGCAGAGGTGATAGGCAAATAGATAGACATTGGGGGCATAGATTTTACTATTTTGAGTCATTGTCTTTATCTGATTTCTGTGCATCTAGTTGTTGAAGTTTTTCGTAAGTTTCTTCAATGTCTTGACGCAGAGTTTGAGTAGTATTGGTTAACATCTGCTGTGTGGTTGGGGTGGGTTCGCCGGCATCGTCGATATCTTTCCGCGCTTGTTCTCTTAATGTATCTCCCAATCCATGATGGGCACACCACTTGCTGATAGTCATAGCAATGGGAAATAATTCATCATCGGCTGATTCTGCTATTTCTGTATCTAGTTTCGGTAAATCTTGCCATGCTGTGGGCATGAAAATGCTCGGATTTTCGCGCAACCATTTGAAGAAGACAATGATAACTTTTTCGGGTTCCATAAAACAATTCTCCGTTAATAAAATGTCAGGGTTGGTTGGTTGGGTGGGGGCGGGTTTTTGTGATTTTTTTGTCGGAATCAAAGATGGTTGGTGAACCCGCCCCTACGGAATTGGGTAAGACAATCATACATCAAGAATACCCAAATTTGTAGGGGCGGGTTCGCCGACATTTGTATCATCCCATCCCCAAATTCATAAACCCGCCCCCACCCATCGCAGATATCGAAAAACCTGTTTCCTAATATCCAGTAGCACAGAATGCCGCCCAATACTTGGGATGACTAAAAGGCCGTTCCTCTAGCGATGATACTAACCACAGTTCCACACTTTGCCCAGATTTTTTATCTAAATTTAAGGATTTCACCCAAACTCCAAAATCCTCCTTGGTGACGGCGCGCATCCAGTTTTGGGCGGCGTTCAAAGCGACTGCGACTGAAACTTTCGGTAGCAATTCCTGATAAAATTTTATCATTAAAATCGCCGTCGCAAAATCATCGACTGACCACAATGTGCTCACAACATTCATACTCCCAGCATACAAGAAGCCGCTGGGTAAACCAATGTACTCATCAGTCATTTCTGTTGAACTGGTTAACCCAGTTTCGCAGGCGGAGAGTGTCACGAGATTGCACTTACTTAACTCTAAATCGGCAAATATTTCTCGCAAGGTTAGGCATTTTTCGGGGATGGCTTTTCGCCCGCTTCGCATTGTCACATAGCGCCTTTCTGCATCTGTATCGTTATTTTCCTCGATCGAATCGGCTAGGGCGAGAAGGGACAGCAGCGGATAGTCAAAGTTAAAGACTCCGTGACATGAAAAGTGGATATAGCTAGCATTGGAGAGGTTTTTGAGGTTTTCGTTGAAAGCGATTTTGGTAGCTTGTTGTTTGATTAAGATATCATGGGTGTCGAATCTTTGTTTGATGATTTGTACTTCCATATCGGCGTTCGATAAATCTTCGGTGGGATTCTGAATCGCAAATAATGGCTGAAGTTCGGGGGCGGGAGATGTGCGGGTTTTGATGCGGTTTTGTACGAGTTCTAATAGTTGCAAACTGGGGGCATATTTCACGCCGTCGGGGAAGCAGTCTAGGAGGTATTTCGTAGGGGCGGTGCCCCCGTGCCCGCCCTCTAAGGTGAATGGTAGGGCGTGGAGGGGGAATAGGTGCAGGTAGCGGTGGGGGATTAGGATTAGTTGACGGCAATGATTGGGAATTGTGGCGACTATCTCGTTGACGCGCAAGATTTCGGAGAGTTTGTGCAGTTTTTCGGACAAGGTGTGTTGCCAGATTTTTTGTTTGTCTTTGTCGCGGTATTCGTTGAGATAGTCGTTTTTCCAGGTTTCTAGTTCGGCTATTTCGGTTGTGGTATATGTGATTAATTCTATGTTGTTGTGGGTGATGATGAAGGCAAATCCACCCGTAGGGGCGGTGCCCCCGTGCCCGCCGATGTACCATTCTACGATCGCGGTTTCGGTGTCTAATGTTTTCTGGAATTCGGGGATGTCTATGGGTTGGATTTTTTGAGTTAGTTTGAATTCTGGTTCTCGCTGTTTGAAGATTTCTAGGTATTGTTCTAGTTGCTGTAATGCTGTTGCCAAATTATCTTGTTGTTGTTGAGGGGATTGTTGGAGGGAGATGATTTGGCGGCGCAGGTTTTGGAGTTGCTGTTTTTCGGTGGCGGTGGCTGTTTTGGGATAGATTTCGCTGTTGGTGAAGAGTTCGACTAGGTAGCGGGATTTGCTGCGTTCGATTGTTTGAATGGCTTTGTGATATTGGTGGTGGTTGATGCAGGATTGGATCATTTTTTCGTAGACGTTGAGATTTTCGCCGATGATTTCGCGTTTGCGGTTTTCGGAGGCTATCCACTCGCGGCTTTGTTCGACTGCTTCGATGGCTTTTTCGTAGCCGAATATGGCGGTTTCCCACAAACTTTCTGTAAATCCTATATTGCCTAGGCTTCTCGCGGCTTTGAGACAGCTAAGGGGTAAAGTATCCGGTTTTAAGATTTCTAAAGATAATTTAAAATATTTTATTGCTTCGGGAATTAGTCCTTTTTCCTGATAAGCATAAGCCAGATTTTCTTGAGTCATTGCCCAATCTTGAGGCAAAGCTGGGCGGGTGTAAACTTCTAAAGCTGCTTCAGAACATTTGATCGCCCTTTCGATATTCTCCGCCCTGTCTTCCCTGATTCTGTTACTGTAAGCTGCTGCTAAATTATTTTGAGTCGTTGCCCAATCTTGAGGCAAAGCTTGGCGGGTACGAACTTCTAAAGCAGCTTCATAACATTCGATCGCCTTTTCGATATTCTCACCTCTGTCTCCCCTAATTCTGTGACTGTAAGCATTTGCTAAATTATTTTGAGTCATTGCCCATCGTTCCGGAAAAGCTTGGCGGGTATGAACTTCTAAAGCAGCTTCATAAAATGCGATCGCCCTTTCGAGATTCTCACCTCTGTCTCCCTTGATTCTGTCACTGTAAGCAGATCCCAAACAAATTTGAGTATCAGCCCAATCTTGGGGAAAAGTGGCGCGGGTACGAACTAATAATGCCAAATCATAACAGGCGATCGCCCTTTCGATATTCTCGGCCCTGTCTTCCTTGATTCTGTCACTATATTTAATACCCAGACTGTTTTGATTGTATCCCCAATTTTTTGGGTAAGCTTCGCGAGTAAAAATAATTAGTCCTACTTCTAAACAAGCAATCGCAATTTCTATATTAGCGGCGCGACTTCCTAGCGGAAAACTGGAAATTGTAATATTAAAATTGTAGAGATTACCCGCGAAATTGTATGCTTCCTCTGACTCCATTTCTGCGAGAGTTTGAGTTGCCCACTCGCGCAAGTATTGGGCAAAACCATCGTCTAATAATTCGAGATTGTTTTGCAGGATGGTGATTTCTTCGTCGCTGGGGCAGGTGAGGAGAGATTGGATCAGGGTGAGGTAGGATTCACGGCGTTTTTCGTTCATTTTTTATGGCCCATGTTTGGGATATTTTACATTGTTTGTGGGGGGAATGCAAGGTATTTTTGTACAATAGGTTTACCGAGATTTTGTAGGGGCGGGTTTTACCAACAATATCTAACGAATACCGACAATCTAGATAAACCCGCCCCCCACCACCGATCGCCCACATCAACCTGGAATTTGCATCGCATCGGAACAATGTACATGGTGATTTTTGGTTGGGTGGGGGCGGGTTTTTGAGATTGTCGATTATTGACGATTATAGTTGGTGAACCCGCCCCTTGTATCTTAAAAGAGTCAGGCGATCAAACCGTAGACCGCAGGCTATAGAACCGAAGACACGGTTGTAATCAAACCGCAGAC